>JACCUO010000305.1 GCA_013811765.1 Thermoleophilaceae bacterium
TGACGACGCTCCGCGGCGGCGAGGCCTTCCACGAGTCCCACCGCAGCGAGTCGAGGACGACGATCACCAGGTTGCGCGCGCCCGGGGGCGCCTGCGGGAGCGGGCTCTCCTCCATCGGCGGCCAAGCGTAGCGGTGGTACCTTGGGCGCGGTGTCCACCGAAGGCAGCGGTGACCTGTACGCGGGCCGGATTCCGCTGGGGGAACGTTCCCTGCGCCAGCACACCGCGCGCGGCACGATCGTGAACGCCGGCTTCCTGGCGGGCTTGAGCTTCCTCGGCCTGCTGAAGGCGTTCGTCGTGGCCGCCTTCCTCACTCCCGACGACTACGGCATCTGGGGCATCCTCCTGGCGGGGATCGTGACGCTGTCCTTCCTGTCCGAGCTCGGCGTGGGGGACAAGTACATCCAGCAGAACGAGCCCGATCAAAGGCTCGCCTTCGACCGCGCCTTCACCATCAACCTGACGGTGAACCTTGCCTTCACCGTGCTCATGGTCGCCGCCGTGCCGCTGCTCGCCGTGATCTACGGGCAGCCCGAGGTCGTGGCCCCCGGGCTGGTGCTGACCCTCGCGATGCCGGCGGCGGGCCTGCTGAGCCCGCTGTGGATCTACTACCGGCGGATGCAGTTCGTGCGCCAGCGCACGCTGCAGGCGATCGATCCGGTCCTCAGCTTCCTGGTAACGGTCGGGCTGGCGATCGGGGGAGCGGGTTACTGGAGCCTCGTGATCGGTGCGGTGGCGGGCACCTGGTCGGCGGCTCTGGTCACGCTTGCCACCTCTCCCTACCGGCCCCGGCTGCGGCTGGGGGCGGGGGTGCGCGACTACCTCAGCTTTTCGTGGCCGCTCGTGGTCGCCAACCTCAACCGCCTGGTCGTGGTTCAGGCGCCGATCCTCGTGGGCGAGTGGCAGGTGGGCCTCGCGGCGGCGGGCGTCATCACCCTCTCGGGCTCGATCATCGCCTTCACGCAGAAGGTCGACTCGACTGTCACCCAGACCCTCTACCCCGCCGTCTGCGCGGTGCGTGACAAGACCGAGCTGCTGTTCGAGACGTTCGTGAAGTCAAACCGGCTCGTGCTCATCTGGGGGGTCCCGTTCGGGCTCTCGCTGCTCCTGTTCGCGCCGGACCTCGTGACCTACGTGCTGGGCGAGAAGTGGGAGCCTGCAGTCGGCCTACTGCAGGCCTACGGGCTGATCTCCGCATTCAGCCACGTCGGGTTCAACTGGGACGCGTTCTTCCGCGCGCGGGGGGACACCAAGCCGATCGCCGCCGTGTCGACCTTCTCGACGCTCGTGTTCCTGGCCGTGGCGATCCCGCTGCTGGCGGTCGAGGGCCTTCCGGGCTTCGCCGTGGGCATGGGCGTGTATGGGTTCTCGGCTGTGGTCGGCCGGACGTACTTCCTCATCCGGCTCTTCGACGGGTTCAAGATGGCCCGTCACGCAGCCCGGGCGCTGCTGCCGGTCGTGCCCGCCGTCGGAGCGGTCATGCTGGCGCGCCTGCTCGAGTCGGGGGAGCGCGGCGGGGTGGCGGCGCTCGCCGAGCTGGGCACGTTCGTGGCGGTCACGGTCCTTGCGACCGTGCTCGCCGAGCGCGACCTCCTGCGCGAGATGATCGGTTACCTGCGCCGCGCTCGCGGAGGCAGCCCCGCCCCCGTGGGGTAGAGGCGACCCCACGGAGAGGCAACCGCCGGCAGGTGGCTAGGGTCGGCGGAGTGGCTCGTTTCCTGCGCTCACGCCGGCTCCTCGCCCTGGTGGTCCTGGCGGCGGCGGTGGCCGCTGCCGCCGTGCTGCTAACACGTGAGAACGGGCTGCCGCCCGCCGGCGAGCCGAAAGTGATCGATCCGGGCGCATCCGACCCGTTCGCCTACGACGAGGACCGGCGGATGGAGTTCGAGCGGCGCGCGGCGGCGGGGTCCGGCCACGTGCTGTACGTCAAGAGCCCGGGCGGCGTGCCGGCCACGGCGCTGCGCACGGCGCGCTTCCGTGGGCAGGTCGAGGCCGCGGCGC
>JACCUO010000314.1 GCA_013811765.1 Thermoleophilaceae bacterium
GATGCACCCCTGGCAGATCACGCTCGGATTCACCCTGGGCGGTCTGTTCCGGGCCTTCGCCATCGGCCTGGCGCTGTTCGTGCTGGCGGTCGCGCTGATCGGGGTGCCCGTGGAGCAGCCGTTCGCCCTGCTCGCGGCCGTGGCGCTCGGGCTGGTGATGTTCGCCTCGCTCGGCACGGTCGTCGGCATCTTCGCCGACAGCTGGGATCACACGACCTTCATCGCCAACATCGTGATCCTGCCGCTGGCATTCGTCGGGGGCGTGTTCTACTCGGTCGACCTGCTGCCCTCGCCATGGGAGGAGATCTCACACTTCAACCCGGTCTTCCACCTCGTGCAGGCCGTCCGGTACGGCTTCCTCGGCGAAAGCGACGTGAGCATCTGGCTCGCGCTCGGCGTGACCGCCGCACTGGCCCTGCCGACCTACCTCTGGGCGCAATGGCTGTTCACCAGCGGGCGCAAGCTGAAGGCCTAGCCGCGCTCGAGAGGCGGGTGGAGGCCTGCCGTCGGTGCCCGCGGCTGGTCGAGTGGCGCGAGCGCGTGGCGCGTGAGAAGCGGGCGGCCTTCCGCGAGGAGGAGTACTGGGGCAGGCCCGTTCCCGGGTTCGGCGACCCCGCCGCGTCGGTCTACCTGCTGGGCCTCGCCCCGGCCGCGCACGGGGCCAACCGAACCGGCCGGGTCTTCACCGGCGACCGCTCGGGCGACTGGCTCTTCGCCGCGCTTCATCGCACCGGATACGCAAACCAGCCGCAGTCGCTACGCCGCGGGGACGGGCTTCGGCTCGATGGCGCATGGGTGGCCGCCGCGGTGCGCTGTGCGCCGCCTGCGAACAAGCCCCTCCCCGCCGAGCGCGACAACTGCCTCCCATATACGGCCGAGGAGCTGGAACTGATGCCTGGCGTGCGGGTCGTGGTCTGCCTGGGGGGCTTTGCCTGGGACGCCGCCCTGCGGCTGCTCGCACCGGAGGCACGCCCCCGCCCGCGCTTTGGCCACGGCGCCGAGCACGAGCTGCCGGGCGGCCGCGTGCTGCTCGGTTGCTACCACCCGAGCCAGCAGAACACCTTCACTGGCCGCCTGACCGAGGAGATGATCGACGCCGTCCTTCGGCGCGCCCGGGAGGCGGCCGACGGGCCGCCCGGTTCTCAGGGGAGCTCGACGGTCTCCGCGAGTCGCCGGTAGCCCCTCACCGAGGGATGGTCGCCGTCGATCGTCCAGTCGCGTCTCATCCGCCCGGGGGCCCGGGGGTCCTCGAGCCGCTCGTACCAAGAAAACACCGGCACGCGCTCCTCGCGCCCGATCCCCCCGATCAGCCGGTTGAGCTCCCTAACCACCGGGGCCGCCGCCGGGTAACCGTTGTTCCACGGAAGCACCTCGACGAGCGCCACCCGCAGGCCAAGCTTTCTCCCTCGCTCCACCATCCCACGGAGAGCGTCGGCCGCGGACCCAACCTCGCGCCCCTGAGCGATGTCGTTGATGCCGCCCTGGACCACGAGCACGTCTGCCCCTTTCACGCACTCGTCCAGCCGCCGGGCGATCTCGTCCGTGCGCTCGCCGGACACCCCGCAGTTGCGAAATCTCGTGCCCTTCAACCGCAGCTGGGCCCAGTACCCGAACTGGCTCTCGGGATCGACCGCCTCCCCGATCTGGCTCCGCACGCCCGGGTCCGGGTCCCACAGCGGCGAGCCCGCAGTGATCGAGTCGCCGAGAGCGGCGACGATCGTCGGACCGGAGCTCTCGTCCTCGCCTCCGACACTCACCTCATCGGCCGCGCCGTCCTGGCCGCACGCAGAGAGAGCGAGGGCCACGAGCACAGCAAGGACGGGGGCGACGGGGCGCATCGTCAACATCTTCGCGCGCGGAGCTCTGACGGATGAGGTTGTGAGGCCGCAGTACGCTCAGGGGTCGCGTGACCCCCGACGCCCTGGCATCGTTCACCAAACCGGTCCGTGACTGGTTCGCGCGCTCCTTTGAGCGCCCCACCGAGGCTCAGGTCCAGGCCTGGCCCGCGATCGCGGGCGGGGAGCATGTGCTCGTGTCCGCTCCCACGGGGTCGGGCAAGACGCTCGCGGCGTTCCTGTGGGGCCTCGACCGCCTCGCCGCGAACCCCCTGCCCGAGGGCGAGCGACGCATCCGCCTCGTCTACGTCTCCCCGCTGAAGGCGCTCTCCTACGACGTCGAGAAGAACCTGCGGGCGCCGCTGAAGGGAATCGGCGGGGATATCACGGTCGGGATCCGCACCGGTGACACCCCCCAGCGCGAGCGCCAGGCGATGCTCCGCAAGCCGCCGGACGTGCTCATCACCACGCCGGAGTCCCTCTACCTGATGCTCACCTCCAAGGCGCGGGAGATCCTCACGGGAGTGCAGTGGGTGATCGTGGACGAGATCCACGCGGTGGCGCGCACGAAGCGGGGAGCCCATCTTGCGCTCACGCTCGAGCGCCTGGAGCACCTGTCCGAGCACGAGGTCCAGCGGATCGGCCTGTCGGCCACGCAGAGGCCACTCGAGGAGGTCGGGCGGTTCCTCGTGGGTACCGGACGCCACTGCCGGGTGGTGGACACCGGCGTGCGAAAGCCGCTCGACCTGAAGATCCACGTGCCGGTCGAGGACATGCGGGAGCCTGACGCCCACGACGTGACGGATCCCGCCGTGGGAGGGATGGGTACCGCAGCGGGAGGCGGCGACCTCGTCGGCGCCGGCCTCGGGGAGCCCGAAGCGGCCGCCGGCGGACGATCGATCTGGCCGGCGATCTATCCCGAGCTGCTCGCGCTGGTGCAGCAGCACCGGTCCACGATCATCTTCGTGAACAGCCGTCGCGGCGCCGAGCGCCTGGCGATGCGGTTGAACGAGCTGGCGGGCTCCGAGGACAAAGGTGCGGGGGAGCACCGCACCGAGACAACCATCGCCCGCGCCCATCACGGATCGTTGGCGCGCGAGGAGCGGCTGATCGTGGAGGACCTGCTCAAGTCGGGCGAGCTGCCATGCATAGTGGCCACCTCATCGCTCGAGCTGGGGATCGACATGGGCGCCGTGGACCTCGTGGTGCAAGTCGAATCGCCCAAGTCCGTGACGGCCGGCCTGCAGCGCATCGGGCGCGCCGGGCACAACGTCGGCGAC
>JACCUO010000327.1 GCA_013811765.1 Thermoleophilaceae bacterium
TCGCGCATCTCGGCCGCCGCCTTGTTGGTAAAGGTGATCGCGAGGATCTCGTTGGGCCGGGCGACACCGGTGCCCACCAAATGGGCGATCCGGCGGGTGAGTGCCCGCGTCTTGCCCGAGCCGGCACCCGCGAGAATCAGCAGCGGGCCCTCGCCGTAGGTCACAGCCTCGCGCTGGGGCTCGTTCAGCCCTTCGAGCAGCGCCTCGGGAGAGGCGGGCGGTGTGGCTCCCTCGGCGGTCACGGTCACAACCTCCGAGGATAGGGCCGCGCCCGGCGGGCGGGGGCCCGCTCACGCTCGTGCTCGCTGCGGGTGACCACCACGCTCGATTTTACGGCCCGACGGGGAGGCCGCCCGACGTTGAGTACATTTACTCAGGGTGGATGCAGCCGCGCGACGCCGGCACCTGATGGGTCTGTGCGACGAGGTGAGGCGCTCCTGCGCGCAGCTGACCGAGAGCGCCCGCTGGGTGAGCATCGACCTCGGGCGCCTCGGCTCAGTCGAGCCTGGGCCGACTCCGGAGCTCGACCCCGAGCACCACTACCTGGAGGGCTCGCCCGAGGAGGTCGCAATGTACATCCTCACGCTCGACGCGATCAACTTCGGCTCGGGCTGGTTTCCGACGCTGCGGAAACGGGAGGGCTGCTCGGGTTACCACACGGTGGCCTGGGCGCTCACCGATCGCTTCCGCTCACAGGGGGGCTGGCCCCCAGAGCAGCTGTGCTCGATCGACGCAGCCGAGCTCGCGCACGTGCTGGGGCAGGACCCGGAGCACGAGCTGATGGAGCTGTACGCACGCGCACTGCGCGACCTGGGTTGGTTCATGGGCGAGCGCTCCGCGCTGGCAGTCGTCCGCGCGGCGGGCGGCTCCGCCGAACGGCTCGCCGAGCAGCTCGCCGTGGGCATGCCGTTCTTCGACGATCGCGGCTTCTACAAGCGCGCGCAGATCGTGTCGAGCGACCTCGCTCTGGCCGGCATCGGCGAGTTCACCGACCTCGACCTCCTGACGATCTTCGCCGACAACCTGGTGCCCCACGTACTTCGCGTCGACGGAGTGCTGCGCTACCACCCTGACTTGGCCGCCCACATCGACGCGGGGAAGCTGCTCGAGGCCGGGGAGCAGGAAGGGGAGATCCGCGCCTGCGCGGTGCACGCCTGCGAGCAGATCGCCGGTCGCCTCGGCGTGGCGCCACGCGTGCTCGACGGCTGGCTCTGGAACCGCGGGCAGGAGGCGCGTTACAAGGCGATCCAGCGCCATCGCACCCGCACCGTCTTCTACTAAGGCCCACGCGTCTCCTCCGAGCACGCGCGGTAACGGGCTCCGCTACCCCCCCGCCGGATCGTTGCCGGCGCTGCGGCGAAGCGGGCGCACCTCGGCCCCCTCGGGCCGCTTCCCGGTGAGCTCGGCGACGATTCCCTCCAGCTCGTTCACCCGTCCGGCCAGGCCCTTCAGGGCGTCGGCCACCGGGTCGGGCAGGTGCGCCCAATCGGCGTCGGGGCCCTCCGGGCGCTTGCCATCCACCCGCACCGGATGGCCGGGGTTGCCGACCACCGTCGAGTTCGCGGGCACGTCGTGGACCACCACGGAGTTCGCGCCGATCTTCGCCTGGGTGCCCACCTGGATCGGCCCGAGGAGCTTTGCTCCGGAGCCCACCACCACATCGTCCCCCACGGTCGGGTGGCGCTTCCCGCGCGCGAACCCCGTGCCCCCGAGCGTCACGCCCTGGTAGAGAGTCACGTTGCGCCCGATCTCGGCCGTCTCGCCGATCACGACACCGGCGCCGTGGTCGATGAAGAGCGCGTCGCCGATGCGGGCCGCCGGGTGGATCTCGACCCCCGTGGTCATCCGCGTGGCGTTGGCAAGCAGGCGGGGCACCAGCGGCACACCGGCCTCGTACAGCGCGTGGGCCACCCGGTGTGCCAGGAGAGCCTGCACGCCACCGTAGGTCAGGAGGATCTCCGGGCGGCCGACGTTGCGCGCGGCCGGGTCGCGCTCCTGCGCGGCGGTCAGGTCCTCACGCAGCTCGCGCGCCACGCGCGCCAATGTCCCGAGCCCGACCATGCCCCTATTCTGGCGCACGCACTTCTGGCGCACGCCCCGGGAAGCCCGTCATGGCGCGAAGAAGGGCGTGCTCACGTATCGCTCCCCGGAGTCCGGCACCACCACCACGATCCGCTTGCCGCGCATCTCCGCACGCGATCCCACCTCGATCGCGGCGCGCAGCGCCGCGCCGCCGGAGATCCCGGCCAGCACCCCCTCGCGCTGCGAGCACAGCCGCGCCGTCTCGATCGCGTCCTCGTCCCCGACCGGGATGACCTCGTCGAGGACGTCGCGGTTGAGGACGGCAGGCAGGAAGCCCGCGCCGATTCCCTGGATCTTGTGCGGGCCGGGCGGGCCGCCCGAGATCACCGCGGAGCCCAGCGGCTCGACGGCGACCACGTGGAGATCGGGGTTGCGCTCCTTGAGCCGCTCTCCGCAGCCGGTGATCGTGCCGCCCGTGCCGACTCCCGCCACCAGGACGTCCACCCTGCCCCCCATGTCCCGCCAGATCTCCTCGGCGGTGGTCTGGCGGTGGATTTCGGGGTTGGCTGGGTTCGAGAACTGGTCGGGGATGAAGGAGTCACCGCGCTCCCCCGCTATCCGCCGGGCGGCCTCGATCGCCTCGTTCATGCCGCCCATCGACTCGGTGATCTCCACGCGGGCCCCGTACAGGCGCAGCAGCCCCTCGCGCTCGCGACTCAACCCCTGCGGCATGGCGAGCACGAGCTCGTAGCCGCGCGCCGCGCAGACGAAGGCGAGCGCGATGCCCGTGTTCCCGGACGTGGCCTCCACGATCGTGGTCCTCCCCGGCTCGATCCTCCCCTCCGCCTCGGCCGCGTCGATCATCGCCACGCCGATCCGGTCCTTCACGCTCCCGGCCGGGTTGTAGACCTCGAGCTTGGCTATCAGCTCCGCCCCGCAGTCCGGAGCCACGCGCTCCAGGCGGACCATCGGCGTCTCGCCCACGAGGTCGGCGAGACTGCTCGGTATCACGCCGTCGACAGGACTGATCGTCATCGCCCGAGGGTACCGGCCGCTCACCCGCCGAGCCGGGTGCGGGCCAGTGCGAATGCCGCTTCGAGAGGGGTCACGCGGTCCGTGTCGGCACGTTCGAGGATCTCGCGCATGGTGTCACCGACCTGGGCCACCCTGCGCCGGGCGCGGGCGGGGTCGTAGCCCTCGATCTCCACGGCGATGTTGATCAGGCCGCCTGCGTTGGCGATGAAGTCGGGGCCGTAGAGGATCCCATGCGCCCGGAGGTCCTCGGCCAGCCCATCGTGGGTCAGCTGGTTGTTGGCGGCACCGCAGAGCACCCGGCAACGCAATCGGCCGGCGGTGACTCCATCGACCGCGCCGCCGAGCGCGCAGGGGGCCACGACATCCGTGTCGGCCAGTAGCGCGCTGGTCGGGTCTGTCCAGCGCGCCCCGGGAAGCTTGGCCACGAGCGCGCGCTTGGACTCGTCGATATCGGCGATGAGGAGCTTGGCTCCCGCGCGCGCCAGGCGCTTGGCGAGGCTCGACCCGACCCGCCCGACGCCGATCAGGGCGATGCTGCGCCCCCTGAGCTCCGGCGACCCGAACGCGCGCTCACAGCAGGCGCGGATGGCCGCCTCCACCCCGATCGCCGTGAAGGGGCTTGGATCGCCGCTACCCCCCTTCGAGCGGCTGAGGCCCCGTACATGGCTCGTGCCCTGGGCGATCACCGCCATGTCCCTGGCGCTCGTGCCCACGTCCTCGGCCGTCACGTAGCTGCCGTCGAGGGCGTTCACCGTGTCGGCGAAGTCGAGCAGCATGTCCCGCCGCCGGCGCCCCGACGGCGCCCGCCCGGGATCCGCGCAGATGACTCCTTTGCCGCCTCCCAGCCGCAGGTCAGCGGCCGCCGCCTTGAAGGTCATTGCCCGCGAGAGCTTCAGCGCATCGCGCGCACCGTCGGCCGAGCTCTGGTAGCGCCACATCCGGCACCCGCCGAGCGCCGGACCGCGGGCTGTGGAGTGGACGGCCACGACCGTGTAGGCGCCGGAGCGCCGGCCACGGCGGATCACGAGCTCCTCGTGTTCGAGGGAGACGAGCGGGGGGCTCAGGCCGCCGGGCACGCCACCCACCCCATCAGACGATCTCCGGTCGCTGGGACGGGATACTGGCGGAGCGGATGTCCCGCGAAATGTCGACTCGGGAGGTGTGCACGCCGGATGACCTGGTCAAGACGAACGGAGGCGACGATCACGATCGTCGTTCAGAAGCTCGGCGACGAAGACTACGTTGCTCTCGCTCAGAGCGGCCACAAGAAGGACCGGCTGCGGGCCAGCAGCCCCGAGGCCGCGCTTCGCCATGCCTGTGACTGGGCAGCGAAGGACATCCGCCGGGACGAGCCGGCCATCACGTAGAGCCTGCGCGCATCCGACCGAGGCGGTCTGGCGAGACGCGCTGTGGCTCGTTGGACGGGAAGCCGCGTCCTTACTGCTCGCCGTCGGCCCCCGGCGCGTCGTCCTCCGCGTCGCGACTGCCCTCATCTCTGGCCTCGTGCCCGTCTTCGTTCGTCCGCTCCTCCGCGGGCATGCCGGGCAGCGCCCCGGCCTCTCCGCCCGCTCCACCGCCACCGCGCTCGTCGCTCGGGTCATGGCCCTCCGGCGTGCTCTCGTCGATGTCCTTCTCGGTCTCGGCGTCGTCTTCTCTGGACTCGGTCATGTCAGCTCCTCCAAGCAGGGTTTTTGCGCCAGCGCGATGGCGCCCTGACTGCATCCTGCCAGATTTCGACTACTTCTCAAACCAAGGGCGCGGCGGAACTGCCGGCCACCAGTTCAAGCGGCGCGCTGCTCATATGTAATACATCGGGGAGCCGGCCAACTCGGCCTCGCTCTCGGCCACGTCGGCGATCGTGGTCGCTCGCAGGACACCCTTGACCGCGGCGACCGCCTCGAGCCACACGGGTCCGGATGCCTCGGCCTCCGCCCCGAGCTCGCCCTCCAGCAGCTCGACCACCTCGAGCACCGTGACCTCCGCGGGCGGACGGGCGAAGCGGTAGCCGCCCTTCACCCCGCGCTGGCTCTGCAGCACACCGGCCCGTCGCAGGGTGGCGAAAAGGCCCTCGAGGAACTGGACCGGGATGGCGCGCGCCTTCGCGATCTCGCCGATCGGCACCGGCGAATCGCCTCCCCGGCGCGTCAGCTCTGCGAGCGCTCGAACGGCATAAGGAGACTTGGTGGTGATCGCCAGCAACGACTCGAGTCTAGGTTATGCAGATGCGCAAACTCGTACGCGAGGTCCTCCCGTGGCTGCCACCGGTGGCCCTGATGGTGCTGATCTTCGTGCTGTCGTCGATGCCGGCAGGCGACGAGGACCACGGGCCCCTGTACGTCCTGTCGCGCAAGATGGCCCACTTCGGCGAGTACTTCGCGCTGCTGGCCCTCTGGTGGCAGGCTCTGGCCACCAAGGTTCCCGAACGGCGAGCTCTCGCGATCGCGCTGGCGATCGCCATCCTCTACGCGATCAGCGACGAGCTCCACCAGACCTTCGTCTCCGGACGCGCGGGGCGCCCGTTGGACGTGGGGATCGATACTGCGGGCGCCCTCACCGCCGCCTTGCTGATCTCCCGCGTCCGGCTCCGGCGAAAGGCGTGCGCATGAGCGCGATGGGTCCGATGCAACGGGTGCCGACCGAGTCGTGGCGACCGGTGGTGGTGTTCGCCCAGGTGAGGCTCGCGCTGGCACTGACCACAGCGCTCGTCGCGGTCATCCTCGGGCTCCCCTACGGAGGACGCGTGGCCGCGGTTGTCGGCTGCGTGACTCTGCCCTGGAGCCTGCTGATCCTTTTTCTCGCCCGCAGCCACCGCGACGCGGCGCTCAACCCCCTGATCGCGGTGGGCGACCTGGCGATGCTCGCAATCATCGGGCTGATCGTGCCGGAGACCTACGGGCCGGTGAGGTTCCTGGCGCTCGCCCTGCTCGCGGTCCACGCTCACTTCCAGGGCGAACGGATCGGGATCGCGGTGTCCCTGTTTGGCGTCGGGGCCCTCGTGGCACCGGGCGTGCTCTCGAACGGCGACGCGCCCGTGGAGGGGGAGCGCCTCGCGTTCTACGAGACGACCTTTGCCGCCTCCGCGCTGATGACCGTGGTCCTCATCGGGCGCTTCCGCTCGGAGGAGTCGGCCTCGCGCCTACGCGCCCGCGAGCTCAGCCGGCGCACGATGAAAAACGAGAACGAGATCCGTCGCAAGCTCTCGGAGGCGCTCCACGACGGCCCCGTCCAGGAGCTGATCGCCCTGGACATGACCCTCGCAGCCACCCGGTCAGCAGCCGAGCAGGGCGACAAGCAGCGCGCGGCCGAGCTTCTCGACGAAGCCAGTGACGTGACCCGGCGCAACATCCGTGCACTGCGGGACGAGATGCTCGACCTCGGCCCCTACGCATACAAGGAGATCTCCTTCGAGGCGGCGGTCGAGCGGTGCTTGCCCGTGTGGGAGCGCCGCTTCCAGCTTTCCACCGAGGTCGCCATCGAACCTCTCGAGCTACCGTCGGAGCTGGAGGGCGAGCTCTTCCGCATCACTCAGGAGGCCGTGACGAACGCCGGCCGCCACGGCAGGGCGGACACGGTCCGAGTCTCCCTCACCGGCGGAGACCGCGGGATCGAGTTGATCGTGGCGGACGACGGGAAGGGCTTCGGAGATGTCGATCCGCTGGGGGCCACCGAAGCCGGGCACATTGGCCTCGCGAGTATCCGCGAGCGCGCAAATCTCATGGGCGGCACGCTTCAGATCGAGAGCACGGATGCGGGCAGCGAGGTGCGGGTGAGGGCTCCTGACCCGCGGCGGGGCCGGTTCGGGCCCAAGCAGCGACCGTCCCGCTGAAGAGGCCGCTAGATCCAGCCGCGGTCGGTCGAGATCAGGACGGCCTGCGCACGGTCCTGAGCCCCGAGCTTCGCGTACGTGTTGTGCAAGTGGGTTCGTATGGTGCTTGTGGACAGCTCGAGCTCCTGGGCGATCTGCTTGTAGACCTTGCCCTGGGCCAGCTTTCTCAGGACGTCCAGCTCCCGCCCGGACAACGGGCACGGGTCCACGTTGCGCTTGCCGTTGCCGGCGTAGGGCAGCTCATACATCAGGGACCTCAAGGCCTCGGGGGCGAGCTCGAGCGTCCGTGCGGTGCGCAGCAACTGCTTGGGATCCACAGTCTGGCTGTGCCCGTAGTGGGCGAGCATGTCCGCCAGGCGCACCATCGCCGCCTGGCCGGTGGCGTCATCGGAGTGGTGACGCTCGATCGCGCTCGCGAGGCTGTTTGGCATTCCCCAGCGGCGTGCCAGGACGCCGCCCACCAGCGCGTGGTCCACGCCGAGCTCGCGGCGCTCCCGGTGCACCCGCTCCTCGGGATTGCGCGCCTGCCCGTGGATCTCGCCGGGGTAGGACTTGTAGGCATGCATGAGCACGAGCTTGCCGATGTCGTGGAGCAACGCGGAGGTCAGCAGCTCGTCGCGCTGCGGGTAGTCGATCTCACGCGCGAGACGGTCGGCGGCGGCCTGGGTGGCCACCGCATGCAGGCGAAAGCGTTCCGGCGCCACGTCCCACGCCGGAGTGCGCTCGAAGAAGTCGAAGACCTCGGCGCGGCTGGCGAGCTGTTCTATGCCCTCGGGCGTGAGGATCTCCACGGCGTCGGGGACACTTGCCACCTTGCCCCTCTTCTTGGAGGCCATGCCGTTGGCCATCCGCAGGACCATGGTGACCAGCGCCACATCGGACTCCACCGCGGCCACGACCTCACCGGTCGAGGTGCGGTCCTCGCGCACTATTCGAAGCACGCGGTTGCGCGACTCCGACAGTGCCGGAAAGGCCTCGAGCGCCTCGAAGGCGGCCGTCAGGCGGCGGCCGTGCCCCTCGGCAGGGCGGTCCCCGCGGGCGGCGGCTGATGCCGGAGTTCTTCTGGTGATGGCAGCTTCCATTTGGTCAGGTATCCGGCGAGCGCTTCGTCCCCTCCGGGCATCTATCGGCACCCTGGACAAAACGTTGAGCAGATGATGGAGGACTCAGGGTCCGTCCAGGAGCCGGCCGAGTGCCTCATCGATGCGCACCAGGGTCTCCTCCCTGCCCAGAGCCACGACGGATTCGAAGATCCCGGGTGACACGGTCCCGCCCGTAATCGCCACGCGCAGCGGCTGAAACACGTCCCTGGGCTTCACCCCGAACCGGTCCGCCAGCGGTCGCAGCGCGGCCTCCACGTTGCGCTCGTCGAAGGGCTCGACCTTTGCCAGCGCCCGGCGCACTGCGCTCAGCCGCTGGGTCGCACCGTCCTTCATCACCTTCGCCCATGCCTTCTCCTGAACGGGCTGACGCTCGATCAGGAATCCGGCAAGGGGCCAGAAGTCCGCCAGGGTCTGCATCTTCTCCTGGGCCACCGTGGCGGCCTCGATCAGACCTCCGCGGCCCGTCAGGCGCTCCAGGCGCGCGGCCAGCTCGTCGGGTGACAGCTCGCGTAGGTAGCGCCCGTTCATCCAGCGAAGCTTCTGCTCGTCGAACACCGCCGGCGACTTCGACACCCGCTCGAG
>JACCUO010000050.1 GCA_013811765.1 Thermoleophilaceae bacterium
GCCCTCCGCAGCCTTCCCCGCCCTCCGGCCGGCTCAAGCGCCGGCGGCACCGGAGCGCTCGCAGCGGCGGAACGCATCGCGCCGGCCCGCCCAAGCCGGATTTTCGCCCTCGGGCTCTCGTGCCGGCGGGTCGCGGCCTGAGGCTAGAAGGCGCACTCGCGGCTTGCGAACGGCGTCGGTGAGAACCCCGCCCGAGCGCCCCGCCCGGGAATCCGCGCCGAGAGCGGGCGAGGGGACCTCCCGGGGCGACGAGGACTCAGCAGTCACCCGTACCGTCAGGGACATCGTCGAGGTTGTGCCCGGCGCGCTCAAGGCCGCACTCGCGGCGCTGCTGCTGCTGCTCGCCGTGCTGTCGGGCGGCTACGTCATCACGGCGCTCCGCGCACGCCGGCTCGCCCATCAGCGCGCCGACCTCCTTCAGGACGTCGGCCTCCTGCAGACGGCACTTCTCCCGACGGTGCCGGCCACGGTGGGCGCGCTTCGCACCTCGGTGGCCTACCAGCCCTCAGAGGGCCCTGGTGCGGGCGGCGACTTCTACGATGCCCTCGTCCTGCCGGGCGGCCGGGCAGGGTTCATCCTCGGCGATGTGTGCGGTCATGGGCGACAGGCTCTCGCGCGCACCGCCTTCATGCGCTACACCCTTCGCGCCTACCTGGAGGCAGGGCTCGAACCCTGCCTGGCGCTGCAGCTCGCAGGGCCCGTGATCGACGAGCATCTGGGCGGCAACTTCGCAACCGTGGTCCTCGCGGTGCACGACGTGCGCGGCGGCCGCCTGATCTATGCGTGTGCGGGTCACCCCGCACCGATAGTGGTCGGCCCTACCCGCCCCGAGCCCGTGCTCTCGGCCTCCTCACCGCCGATCGGTCTCGGCCTGCGTACCGGCTTGCGCCAGACCACGGTGCCGTTGCCACCGGGCTCGGTCGCCTGCCTCTACACCGACGGGCTCGCGGAAGCGCGGACGGCGAACGGGATCCTGGGAAGGCCCCGCCTGGCGGACATCCTCGAGGAGCTCGGGCGGAACGCCACGGCAGCCGCGCTGATCGATCGCGTGTCCGCCGAGGCGCGCCTGGTCACCGACGACATGGCCACCATGGTGCTGAGCCCGATGGCCGGAGTGACCGCCGGCGGCTTCCGGGAGGAGCGCCTCGAGCTTGACGAGCACGAAGCTCGTGACGGCCTCGGGGACAGGTTCCTTCAGGCGTGTGGAGTCGAGGAGGGCGACCGTGACCGCGCCCTCCCGGAGACGCGGGCCCTGGCCGTCGAGCACGGCGCCGCTGTCCTGCACGTGGTGTTCGGTGCGCGAGGGACGATGGTGGATGTGCTTCCTCGGAACGTCGAAAGCTTCGCGGGGGCCTCACTACGAAATCGAGCATTGGCGTGAAATAGGGAACGGGTCTATCCTGGGCTTGTACGGGTGCACGGCCGAAGAGGTGCAGGATTCCGAGGAGAGGTCGGAGCTTGAGGGTGGCGTTGAGCGCGGGCTTTGCCCTGCTGCTCGCCGCCATGTTGCCTGCGGCAGGACTCAGCGCCCAGCCGTTTGCCCCTGGCGGGGGGGGATCGCCCCCCGGAGCGAGCGAATCGGCCCCCGGAGCGAAGGAGCCGGCGCGCGGCCGGCCGGATGCCGGTCGCGGCGTGAGCAAACAGGCTCGCGGCAAGAGCGCCCGCGGCAAGGGGGAACAGGCCCGTGGTAGGAGGGAACAGGCCCGAAAGGTAGTCGCCCGCCAGTCGCGGCTGGGGGTCCCGCGGAGGGCACAGCACGACACGCCCGCGGCGCCGCGACCTGCCGAGGTGGCCCGACGGCAGGCCCCTGCTCCCGGCGCCCAGCCCGTCACCGCTGCGGTCGAGGGGCTGAGCGCGGGCCAGACGAGCGCCCCCCTGACGACTCGCGGCTCTGCACCTGCGAGCTCCCCCCGGAACACCGGTCCTGGTGCGGGGACAAGGCCCGCGCGGAGATCTCGCCAGTCGGCGGGCGAGCGAGCCTCAGCCCGAGCCCGGTCGGTGGCGGGCCGCGCCGAGCGGCGCCAAGCGGGAACGCGTGCCTCCCGCAGGCGGGCGTCGGCCGCGCCTACCGCACCGGAGCGGCGCGGGCCGCCGGGAGTAGTACGCCGGGTGCGCGACATCGTCGAGGTGGTACCCGGGCCGCTGAAGGTCGCCCTCGCAGGCCTCATCCTGCTCTCGGCACTGCTGCTCGGCGGCTACCTGATGTCCGCGCTGCGCTCGCGCCGGCTGGCGCGACAACGTCACGAACTGCTTCAGGATGTGGGCCTGCTTCAGGCTGCGCTGCTTCCGCCGGTGCCCGCTTCAATCGGGAGCGTGGCCGTATCGGTGGCCTACCGTCCCTCCGACGGGCCGGGCGCCGGAGGTGACTTCTATGACGCCGTCGCGCTGCCCGGTGGGCGCGCCGGCTTCGTGCTCGGCGACGTCTCGGGCCACGGTCGCGAGGCGCTCTCGCACACCGCCTTCATGCGCCACACCCTGCGCGCCTACCTCGAGGCGGGACTTGAACCGCGGGTTGCCCTCCAGGTGGCTGACCGCGTGGCAGGGGCGCACCTCGGGGGTGACTTCGCGACGGCGATTATCGCTGTGCACGATCCCAAGCAAGGCACCCTCACCTACGCCGCGGCGGGGCACCCCGCCCCGATCGTGCTGGGGGAGTCCGGCCACGATCCGGTGATCGCCACTTCGTCTCCGCCTATCGGCTGGAACCTCCCCACCGGACTGCGCCAGACCACGATCCCGCTGGCGGCCGGCTCGCGCGCGTTCCTCTATACCGACGGCCTGGAGGAAGCGCCCACCGGCCACGGCGAACTCCTGGGGCGCGACCGGCTCACCGAGATCGCGGCCGACTGCGGCCCAGACGCCAGCGCCGCCGAGATCCTGGATCGTGTGGTATCCGAGGCCAGCGAAGCGCGCGACGACATGGCCGCCTGCCTCATCATCCCGGCCGCCGAAGTGACCAGCCACGCCGTTCGCTCCGAGCAGTTGGAGCTCTTCGGGGCGGACACCGATGCGGATCTGCTTACCGGCTTCCTCGCGGGTTGCGGGGTCCCCGCACTCGAGGCCGCGCGCGCCCGTGCTCAGGCGGCGACGCAGGTCCGCCTCCGCGGTGGGGCCCTGGTCACCGTGCACCTCGGCGACGACGAAACGCGGGTCGAGGTGCTCCCACGCGACATCGAGAGCATCGAGGCGGCCTCGCGCCGGCCAACGCTCGCGGCCCTCGACGGGTAGACGCACCCTGCCCCATCGATAGAGGCTCTCGCAAAGAGAGCCCGGAAACAGAAACCGCCCGCTTTCGCGGGCGGTTTCTTAACGGCCCCATCAGGACGGGCAGGGGTACGTGCCTTGAAAGGGCCTGGTGGTCCGGACGGCGGGAGGCGCCGACTGAACGGCTACGCCCGAACCTATGTCGTGGGCTTAAGAGGGCCGGCGGGTTGGCCGCACGGCTTCTCCGCACCCAACGTCTTCTACTATAGCTAACCCGAGGGGGGAGGGCCATCAGATATCTGTCTAACCCGTCTCTCCCCCCTCGGCTCCATCCTTTCCGAGTGCCTCGAGCGCGGCCCCGTGGAGGAGGTCGGCCTCGCTCGTCTCGACGGAGCCGAGGCCGAAAGCATGCATCGACTCGATCAGGATCACGGCTCCCGCCACGATCGTCGGCGCCCTGTCGGGGTGCAGGCCGGGTATCTCCCGACGCTCCTCCAGGGGCGCGGCGGCCAGCGTGGTGAGCATCCTCTGGCAGGCGCCGAGCTCCAGCCGGTAGCCGTGCACACGGCCGGGATCGTAGGGGTCGAGCGCCTGGTCGATAGCGGCAAGCGAGGTGGCGGTTCCGGCCACGGCGATCCCGGCATTCACCTCTTCCCGAACCTCCGCCGGGGCTCCCGCAGCCACGATCTGCCGCGCGGCGCCGGCCAACGCCTCCAGATCCTCATCGGACGGCGGATCGCTGCTGATGCAGCGCTCGGTGTGCCTGACCGAGCCGAGGCGGGTGGACACGTGGAAGCCAGGTGGATGTCCGGGGCGTCCGACCACGTACTCCGTGCTGCCGCCACCGATGTCGATCACAAGGGTGGCACCGGCGTCCTGTCTGGCCGAGGTCGCGCCGAGGAAGGTGAGGCGCGCCTCCTCATCTCCGCTGATCGTGCGGACATCGAACCCCGCCTCCTCGCGCACCCGGGGCTCGAGCTCTTGGCCGTTTCGCGCGTCACGCACCGCGCTGGTGGCCACGGCGATCGCCCGGACCGCACCGAGCTCGTCCGCGAGCCTGCGGTAGGCATGGAGCGTGTTGAGGACCCTCGCCATGGCGTCGTCCGCGAGCATGCCCGTGGCGTCCACGCCATCGCCGAGTCGGGTGACCTCGGTGCGGCGGTGAACCTCCGTGAGCAGGCCCGCCGGCCCGAGCTCCGCCACCAATAGCCGAGTCGAGTTCGTCCCGAGGTCGGCGACCGCGATTCGCTGCCCAGGTTCCATACGACGCGCAACGCTACCCTCGAAGGATGTTCGGCATTGCAGCAGGGCGACAGCAGGTCAACCCACCCGCTGACGCGCGGGTCCTCGAGGACATCGTCGTGCGCGACTGGCACGGCCGCGACGTGAGGCTCGGAGGCATTTGGGCGGAGAACCCCGCCCTGCTCGTCTTCCTTCGCCACTACGGCTGAGCGTTCTGCCGAGACCACGCGGTTCAGTTGAACCGCGACCGTGATGCGTTTACCGAGGCCGGCGCCCCCCTGGCCGTGATAGGCCAGGGCACGCCGGCGAACGCTGCCTGGTTTCGAGAGGAATTCGGGCTCGAGATCGACATCCTCGTGGACACCGACCGCCTGGCCTACAAGGCGGCCGGAACCAAGGTGGCCACCGTCGGCGAGCTCGTCGGGCCGAAGCTCGTGGCGCGCGGCCTGCGCCGCACCAGGAGGTCCGGCGTGCGCCAGGGCAAGATTGTCGGACACCCGGCGCAGCTGGGTGGGCTCATGCTCGTCACGCCGGGAGGCGGAGTCCCGTGGGTACACCTCTCAGACGACGCCGGCGACTACCCGCCCAACCAAGAGGTGATCGAGGCAGTTCGAGCGGCTCTCGCCCCGGGGTGAGCCCGCGGGTACCCGCTTGACGATCGCTTCTCGGTTGCTACATTTGATGGTCGCGACGCGGGGTGGAGCAGTCAGGTAGCTCGTCGGGCTCATAACCCGAAGGTCGCGGGTTCGAATCCCGCCCCCGCTATACGAAGAAGCCCCGCAAAAGCGGGGTTTTTTTGTTTCTGGAGCCGCGTGTAGCGCTCCGCGGGGGGCCCAATAGGGGCCCAAATCTTTTCAAGATTGCAGAAGCGCCGCTGAGGTTGCGTGGCGCGCGGCCGGCAGATCGGCCATCACGCTTGGTCCTCGGCGGCCAGACGGAGACCGCCCGCAGCGCGCAGGATGTCGTCGACGTAGCCCTGCGCATCGGCGGCCGCTTCGTCCAGTTCTCCCGGCGCGGCGGGCTCGGCGATCGCGAAGCCGGCGGCTCGGGTGGGGCCGAGTCCGTCAGGTCCGTCGAAGTCGCGGACCAGGAGGCGCAGCGCACGCTGGACGATCGATGCGTGGCGTTCGGCGTGGGTGGCGAGACGCTCGGCGATGGCGCGCCCGCGCCTGGGTGTGTGGCGGATGACGTAGACGAGGTCGTAGGCGTCCTTGGGCTCGCCGCGGTCGGCGAATGCCAGAGCCTTGAGCACGACGAAGGCCGCCGGGCCGCAGACCGGTGCGGTGCGGCGGACGCGCTCGCCGTTGAGGCTGTGCCCGTCGAGCTCGACGAGCGTGCGCTCGTCGAAGGCCAGCTCGAGGCCGGGCGTCACGATCGCCCCGAAGTCGGACTCGAGCTTCTGGACGCGCATGGCCGCGGCCTGCTCGGGCGCGGGCGGCATGAGGAAGTCGACGATGACTTTCAGCTCACCGAGGCGCCAGCGCTGGACGGTCTCGTTGCCGCTGTCG
>JACCUO010000109.1 GCA_013811765.1 Thermoleophilaceae bacterium
GCGCCGGCCGCCGCGCCTCCCACCACGACGGCGGCGGCCGGGCGGGCCCAGTTGCGCGGGTCCCGCATCGCGCCGAGCTCCCAGTCGGCAAGCTCGCCCGAAGCGGCACCGGTGAGCTCGGAAAGCCCACGTTCCAGCCGGTCGCCCATCGCCTCCGAGGGCTCGACCGGCACCAGCGCGGAGCGCAGCAGAGCCTCCATGTCGAGTGCGTCACTCATCGTCCTGCTCCTTCAGGCCCTGCTCCAATTGCCTTATCGCCCGGTGTATCAACACCTTTGTGGCTCCCTCGGAGCGGTCGATGGCGCGCGCTATCTCGCGGTTGTCCATTCCCAGCGCGAAGCGCATGATGAGAGCCTCGCGGCGGTCCTGCGGCAGCTTCGCCACGCCCTCCAGGACATCCTGGAGCTCCTCGCGTCCCTCCGCGAGGTCCGCCGTCGTGTGGGGCGCGGAGACCACGGCGGCGTCTTCCAGTTGGGTCTGTGGGCGCCGGGAGCGGTCGCGATAGTAGTTGGCGGCGAGGTTGTGGGCGATGCGGATGAGCCACGGCCGTAACGGTCTGCCGTGCGACTCGCGCTGGGCTCGCTCGAAGTGCCGATATGCCTGAAGGAAGGTCTGCTCGGTCAGGTCCTCGGCGTCGTGGTGGTTGCCGACGCGGTAGTACGAGTAGCTGTACACGTCCCGGAGATGTGCGCGGTAGAGCTCGGTGAACTCGCGGTCCCGTCGTCGCTTGTCGGGGTCCTCCTCCACTCATCGGGCAGCCTACTCGGGAGATCCACGGCGACGGTCAGGCCGCGAAGCTCTCCGCCTCCTGCTCCTTGGGCTCTGCCTCGGCCCGCATCGGGCCCCCTAGCCAAGCCCACTGCAGGTCGACGCACGGCCAGATGCGGGCCGTGACCTCAGTGGCCAGGAGCGGGGAGGGCGACTCGATGCGCGGATAGCTGAGCGGCCGGCCGCAGCGGATGTTCACCCGTACCGGGCGAATCCTCCATCCGCGGCGCGCTCGCTCGGTCCCCGCCACCGCGATAGGCACTACTGGCGCACCGCTTTCGAGCGCGAGACGCCCGACCCCGCGCTTGGGCTCCTGCAGCGGGCCCGTCCGGCGGCGGGTGCCCTCCGGGAAGATCACGACCGCCTCGCCCCGCGCAAGCAGGGCCAGTGCGGTTGCCATGGATTCCTCATCGGACTCTCCCCGCCTGACCGGGAAGGCGCCCAGGCAGTTCAGAAGCCATCCCACCAGGCGGTTGTGGAAGATCTCACTCTTGGCCACGAAGTAGATCGGCCGCCGGATGCAGATGCCGATGACGAATGGGTCCAGAAAGCTGCGGTGGTTGGCAGCGAGGATCACCCTGCCCGCGGGGATGTGGTGGCGCCCGGCGCGCCGAACGCGGAAGTAGAGGAGCAGCGCCGGCTGGACGAAGGCGCGGACGGGCCAGTAGACGATCCGGTTCACCCCGCGACGGCGGATGCGCTCGTGGTGGCGCGCGAGCGTGTCTTGCTCAGAAACCGGCATGACCTCGTTACCCGCGCGGACCTTCGCCGTTACGCTGCCCGACCAGTGGATTTGCGGCGCAGCGTGAACGGAGCGATTGCGGGTGGTGTCGCCGCTGCGGCCTGGGCTGCCCAGCAGCCGGCCGACAAGCGCGCGTTCGGCTCTCCCATGGATGACGTGGAGCTGCTCGGGAGACTGGTGACACGGGGAGACGCCTGGCCACTTCCCGGTGTTGTCCTCCACGTCCAGAATGGCGCCGCTTTTGGCGCGGTCTACGCGCAGTTGCGGCGCTTTCTTCCTGGCCCTCCCGTGCTCCTGGCGCTGGGGGCAGCGATGGCCGAGCACCTGGCCACCTGGCCGCTGGGGGGACTCGTGGATCGGCTCCATCCGCGGCGGAAGGAGCTCTCGCCGCTGAAAGGGAACAGGCGTGCCTTCTGGCAGGCCACTTGGCGGCACGCGATCTTCGGGCTGGTGCTGGGAGAGCTCGAGCGGCGGCTCAATTCCGGTGCCGCCGAAGAGGAGCCGGCGGCGGCGGTCCCAGCATCCTCGAACGGGCACGGGACCGTGGAGGCCGTGGCCGAGCTGGCGTAGAGCCGGAGGTCGGGCTCGAACCGACGACCTTCGCTTTACAAGAGCGATGCTCTGCCAACTGAGCTACTCCGGCACTCAGCGGAGTCTAGGGTCGAGCGAACACGGCGCCCCTCCCGCAGGGCGCCGGGCTGCTGGGCGTCAGGCCCTCGTGCCCCTCGGGCCCCTCGTGCCCCTCGTGCCGCCGAACCGGCTGCCGAAGCCGAACCCGCCGCTGGGAATCCCGGCGAGCAGAATGAGTATCGCCGCCACGATGCCGACGATCGGCGAGATGAGGGACGCGAGCAGCAGATACGCCAGAACCGCAACGAGCAGTGTGATGATGAGACCGATCACTTAATCCTCCTTGATTGGGTGACTACCGCTAGAGATACCCGCACCGAGATCGATCCAAACCGCACGAGCAGGGCTCAGGCGAGTACCTCGCGGGAGGCAAGGTGTGCTCCGACCTTGCGCTTCACCCGCTGGAGCGCGTTGTCGACCGTCTTGGTGTCACACTCGAGCCGCTCTGCGACGACCTCGTAGGAATACCCGTCGAGGTACAACGACAGCACCGAGCTCTCGAGCTCCGAGAGCACGCTCGAGAGACAGTCCACGAGGCTGTGGAGCTCCTCGGCCGAGATCGCCTGGTTCACCGGGTCGTGCACCTTCGGGCCCGGGAGCATCTCGTCGAGTGTAGGCTCGCCGTCGCCGCCGGCGGCCGTGGGCGTCTGGGAGAACGAGACATAGGCGTTCAGCGGGGTGTGCTTGTTGCGGGTGGAGGTCTTGACCGCGGTGATGATCTGGCGGGTGATGCACAGCTCCGCGAAGTTTCGAAAGCTCGATTCGCGATCGGTTCGGAAGTCACGTACCGCCTTGTAGAGGCCCACGAGTCCCTCCTGGATCAGATCATCGGCGTCGCCACCGATCAGGAAGTAGGAGCTTGCCTTGAGACGGACGAAGCCGTAGTACCGCTTGACGATGCGGTCGTAGGCGTCCGGCCGCCCCTGCTTTGCGAGGGCGATCAGATAACTGTCCTCAAGCTCACCTTGAGCCTGCGATCCTGCTAGGGGAGATCTGGAGATCGATGCAGCCACGAATGCTCCTTTCGAGCCCCCCTTGAGGAGCCCCGAAGCTCATGGCGCGCTACCTCCCCTGGCGGCGCCTGGAAACCGGAGCTGACCCTAAGGCTCTACTCCAGCGTTATTTGTTGGGACGAGTATGGCATGTTATGTCCCTCCGTCAACCCCCTTGCCCCGAAGCTGCAAGATTCCGTACACGAGGGCGGCCGCGGCGGTCGACACGTTGAGCGAGCCCACGTGCCCGTACTGGGGCAGCGCCACGAGCGCGTCGCAGGAGGAGGCCACCCGCGGACGAAGGCCACGACCCTCCGAGCCCAGCACGAGCACGACCCTGCCTCGGTAGTCCGGCCGGCCGTAGGGGATCGCCTCGGGGGACGCCGCCGCACCGTAGACCCACGCGCCGGCCTCCTTGGCCTCGGCCAGCCAGTCGGCCAGGTTGGGAACGCGGGCCACTGCCAGATGCTCCACCGCCCCGGCCGAGGCCTTGCATGCCGAAGGTGTGACCTCCGCGGCCCGCCGGGTCGGCAGGACCACGCCGGCCACGCCGGCGGACTCCGCCACGCGGCACACCGCCCCAAGGTTGTGGGGATCCTGAATCTGATCGAGGCAGAGCACCAGGGCATCCTCTGCATCAAGCAGCGCCCCGGCGTCGGCGTAGGGGTAGGGCCCGGTCTCCGCGCACACCCCCTGGTGCTCGGATGACCCGCACAGCCGCTCGAGCTCCCCGGCCTCGGCGCGCTCGACGCGGGCCCCGGTCAGCCAGTCTTCTCGCCCCGCCCCGGTGCTCGCCCACACCCGCTCGACCTTCCGCCGTCCCCGCAGCGCCTCACGAACGGGATTGCGGCCGTAGATGATCACCCGCGGCGCACGAGGCGCGGGCCCTCGGGCCCGTCACGGACCTCATAGCCCAACGCGGCCAGCTCGTCCCGCATCCGATCCGCCCCGTCGAAGTCACGTGCCGCACGCGCGGTTTCGCGCTCTGCCAGCAGCCTCGCAGCTTCCGGCTCGGCCTCCCCGCAATCGGCCGCCTCGAGCAGGCCCTCGAGGCCCAGCGCGTAGAGCATCTCCCCCAGCCTCCCGGGCCCGAGGCGCTCCCCGGCGTCAAGCCGGCGGTTCGCCTCCGTGATCCAATCGGACAGGACAGCCCGGGCGGCGGGTGTGTTGAAGTCGTCAGCCAGCTCGTCGAAGAAACGCTCGACGTACCCATCGATACCCTCGGGGTCCGGCGCCTCACCGTCGAGCCGCCGGCAGAGCTCCCGAATCCGCTCGACGGCCTGCCCCGCCGCGGCGAGGGCGTCGCCGGAGAAGGCGAGCGGCTGCCGCCAGTGGCCGGTCACGAAGTACATGACGAGCGTGTCGCGGCCGTGCCCGTCCAGCGCCCCGTGCAACAGGCTGATGTTGCCGACGGACTTGGCCATCTTCTCGTCGCCCATCTGGACCATCCCGTTGTGCATCCAGATCCGCGCGAGCGGGCGACCGCGCGCCGCCTCGGTCTGCGCAATCTCGTTCTCGTGATGGGGGAACACCAGGTCCGAGCCGCCCCCGTGGATCTCGAAGTCCGTGCCGAGCAGACCCTCTGCCATCGCAGAGCACTCGATGTGCCAGCCCGGGCGTCCCTCCCCCCATGGAGCGGCCCAGGCGGTGTCCTCCCCCTCCTTCCGGGCCTTCCAGAGAGCGAAGTCCGCGGGGCTCTCCTTGAGCTCCGCGGCATCGTCACCCTCTCCCTGGGCCATCTCCTCGCGGGGGCGGTTCGAGAGCTTTCCGTAACCCTCGAAGCTGCCCACCCTGAAGTACACGTCTCCCCTTGCCGCGTAGGCGTGCTCCGAGTCGATCAGCGCCTGGATCAGATCAACAATGGCTTCGATCGTCTCGGCGGCTCTCGGCCGGTGGTCGGGCCGGCCGAGCCCGAGGCGGTCGATGTCCTCCACGTAGTGCGCGGTCATCGTCTGCGCCAGCTCCCCGCTCGGCACACCGGCGGCGCCCGCGGCGTCATAGATCTTGTCGTTGACGTCGGTGATGTTCTCGACCAGCGTTACCTCCAGCCCCTCGTGCTCGAGGAAGCGCTTGAGCAGCGCGAAGACCACGAACGGGCGTGCGTTGCCAACGTGCACGCGGGCGTACACGGTGGGACCGCAGACGTAGATGCCCACCTTGCCGGGCTCGCGCGGAAGGAGCCGGACGCGATCTCCCGTCAGCGTGTCGTGGAGGCGGATCTCGCGCACGGGCGCAGGCTATGTCACCGAACTGGGCGCCATGGCAAGAGCGGCTCAGCCCTCCAGCTGCGAGCCACTTCAGCGGCGCTCAATCGTCGCATTCGCCAGCGCGGCGATTCCCTCACCGCGGCCGACGAACCCCATGCCCTCGTTCGTCGTGAACTTCACGTTCACGTCGAGCGGGGCGATCCCGATCGTCTCGGCCAGCCGTGCGCGCATGGCGTCACGGTGCGGCGCGAGCTTGGGCGCCTCGCAGATAACTGTTGAGTCGACGTGCAGCACAGTCCATCCGTGCTCGCCGAGAGAGCCGCAGACCTCGCGGAGCAGAGCGATCGAGTCCGCGTCGCGCCAGCGCTCATCGGTGTCGGGGAAGTGCTGCCCGATGTCACCAAGGCCGGTTGCTCCCAGCAGCGCATCGATCACCGCGTGGGTGAGCGCGTCGGCGTCGGAGTGACCGATCAGCCCACGCTCGGCACCGGGCACCTCGACCCCGCCCAGCACCAGTCGCCGCCCCTCGGCGAAGCGGTGCGAGTCGTAGCCGATCCCGGAGCGGGCGCTCATGAGACCACGCTACCCGAGGGCCTCGAGGCGGCGCTCGCGCCGCTCGAACACCGCCAGCTCGGTCACGCCGAGCTCGCCGAGCCAGCTCACCGCCCTTTCGTACTCGTGGCCAAGCTCGGCTGGGACGTGAGCGTCACTCGAGAGCGCCACCGGCCGCCCGGCCTCGAGGCACATCTCGAGAAAGCCGGCGGCCGGGTAGATCTCCTCGGCAGGTTTACGCAGGCCGGCGGTGGAGACCTCGATCGCCACGTCGGACTCGGCGATCCCGTCCATGGCGAGCTCGTAGAAGCGGCGCAGGTCCCCGGCGGGCGGTGGTGCCCCCGGTCCCCACACCTTCACCAGATCCGGGTGGGCGAGAATGTCGAACATGCCGGTGCGCGCCGCCTCACCCAGGGTCTCGAAGTAGCGGCGCCACACCTGCTCCGGGTCGGTCGAGCGCCAGATGTCCCACGGGCTCCCGCGCATGTCGACTGCCTGCTCGCGCAGAAAGTGGACCGAGCCCACCACGTAGTCCCATTCGCGGGCATCGAGGAGGTTCGCCATCCGGTCCTCGTGCCCCCCGACGAAGTCGGCCTCGATCCCCAGCCTGAGGTCGGTCTCCTCGCGGACGAAGGCGCAGTAGGCGTCGATGTCGTCGTGAGCGTTCTGGCGCCAGAACGGATGGGTCCAGACGTCGAGGGCCTGCACGAAGCGGTGCACGTGCTCTGAGACCCCGAGCTCCTGAATCCCACGCTCGGAGGCGGCCTCGCGGTAGCGCTCGGCGTTGGCGGCGGTGAAGTAATCGGACGCGGTGGCTTGCTCCTCGTCCGGGCGAAGATGCACGTGGTAATCGGTCAGCATGGCCCGATACGAACGCTCAAGAGCCTCTCTGCAAGCTGGAGGTCAAGGGGTGTCGTGACCTTCAAGTTCGCGGGCGAGGAATCCACGACCGCCACCGTGCCACCCGCCGCCTCCACCAGCGAGGCGTCATCGGTCGCGCCGGCGAGCGTGGCGGCGTCCACCTCGAGCGCCCGACGCAGCGCCTCGGCGCGGAACACCTGCGGGGTCTGGGCCGCCCACAGCGCCGATCGCTCCAGCGTGCGAAGCACCCGCCGGCCGCCGTCGGCCTCCTTGATCGTGTCCGT
>JACCUO010000160.1 GCA_013811765.1 Thermoleophilaceae bacterium
GCCCCGCAGCGCGCGAAAGCCTTGAGGTCGGCCTGGATCCCGGCGCCGCCACCGGAGTCCGAGCCGGCGATCGACAGGAGGCGAGGGGCGGTCAATTTGACGGCGACAGTGGTGGGCAGCATGGCCACATCCTGCCGAGCGTATCGCCCGGCCTCGTGGCGCGTTCACCGGATCGCCGCGGTTCGGCGGTAGCCCCCCAGCCCGTCGCGGCGCAGATGACCTGAGGACTCCAGCCGCGCCAGCAGGGCGCGGGCCTCCCTTGCCGGCAGCCCCGCGTGGGCGCACACCCCATCGATCCCCAAGCCCGCTTCGAGGGCGTCCAGGGCGCCCTGCTCAAGCGGGTCGAGCGTGGGCCCCGGGCCGCCCCGAGTCCAGCGTCATCACCGCGTCCGGCACCCCGAGCGTCAAGGCCGGGCCCGAACAGCTCATCCAGGAGGTCCCGCGCAGAGGTGACCATAAGCGCGCCGTCCTTGAGCAACCGGTTGCTGCCGGCGCTGAAACGAGACGTCACCCTCCCGGGGACCGCGGCGACGGTCCGGCCAAGGTCTGCCGCGAAGACGCTGGTTATAAGCGATCCCGAGGGATCGGCGGCCTCGACCACGACGGTCACCGCCGCGAGGCCGGCCATGATGCGGTTGCGGGCCGGAAACGCCCAGCGGTAGGCCCTCTGCCCCGGCGGGAGCTCTGAAACCACCGCACCGCTCGCCCGGATACGGCCGTACAGACGGCGGTTCGTGCGCGGGTAGGGCACGTCCGGTCCGCCGGCGAGCACCGCGACGGCGGTTCCGCCGGCGTCCACGCACCCACGGTGCGCGGCGGCGTCGATGCCGAGGGCCAGGCCGCTCACGACGGTCACGCCGGCGGCGGCGAGCCCCCGTCCGAGCTCATAGGCCATCTCGAGGCCGTAGGGCGAGGGGTTACGGGTGCCTACGAGCGCCACCGCGGGCTCCGCGGTCAACCTGGCGAGGGGCGAGGCCCCGCCCGCGAGGAACAGCGCGGATGGCGGGTCCCCCAGCGCCAGCAGCGGCGCCGGGTATCCCGCCGCGTGTCTGCAGACGGCGCCCAGTGACAGGGACTCGAGATGCTCTCGTGCGCCGTCCGGGTCGAAGGCCTCGATGAACGCGCGAACCTCGCCTGCGTTCTCTCCGGCCACCGCGGAGACGAGCGGATCGTCGCCCAGCGCGAGGAGTCCCGGCGCCCGCCGACCCGGACGGTCGAGCAACCGGGCGATTGGCGCCGCCAGTCGCCCGATGAGGTATCCGCGGCGCAGGCAGGTGTCACACGCCTCTGTCACGCGGCCGCCTCCCCCAGGGAGCCAAGGCGGTAGCCGAGCGCCTCGTCGACGTCATCGGTGACGATGGCCTCGCGACCGGCGAGGTCGGCGATCGTCCGGGCCAGGCGCAGGACCCGGTCGTGGCCCCGCCCTGTCAGGGCACCCCGATCCACCACCTCCACGAGGCGCTGCACCGCAGCCCCCCGAAGCAGAGCGTGCCTCCTCGTGGTGCGCCCGTCCATGCCGCCGTTGCAGCGCGCCGGCGAGCCCTCGAGCCGGTGGAGCTGACGCTCACGAGCGGTGATCACCCGCTCCCGCACGCTGGTGGAGCTCTCGCCGAAAGACTCGTTCCCCACCAGGTCGACCGCGGGCGGAGGCGAGACCTGGCAGACCAGGTCGATGCGATCGAGCAGCGGCCCGCTGAGCCTGCGGTGGTAACGGGCACGTTCGGTGGCCGCGCACTCGCACCCATCGGTGGCCCCTCCGCAGGGACACGGGTTGCAGGCGGCCAGGAGCATCGTCCGCGCGGGGAACACGAGCGAGCGCTGACCGCGGGTGATCGCCGCGAACCCATCCTCAAGTGGCTGACGCAGGGCCTCCAGGGCGGCGCGCGAGAACTCCGCCAGCTCATCCAGGAAGAGCACACCGCGGTGCGCCAGCGTGATCTCCCCGGGACGGGGGCGGGCGCCGCCGCCGACCAATCCCTGGGCGGAGATCGTGTGGTGTGGGGCGCGAAACGGCCGCTCGATGGCCAGCCCCCCGCCCAGGCCGGCGACGCTTCGGATGCGAGTGATCTCGAGCGCTTCGTCGAAGGAGGGGGGCGGCAGAATGCCGGGAATCCGTCGGGCGATCATGGTCTTGCCCGCACCCGGAGGGCCCACCATGAGGAGGTTGTGAGCGCCGGCCGCGGCGATCTCCAGTGCGCGTTTGGCATCCGGTTGGCCGCGTACGTCGGCCAGGTCCGGAGCGCCCGGTAGAGCTTTCACCGGCTCCCTGGCGTGGGCGGGCTCCGCCGCCCGCCGCTCGTGAAGGACGTCGACGATCCGCTCGATCGATGAGAGGCCGAGCACCTCGAGCCCGCTCGCCAGGGCCGCCTCCGGTGCATTCTCGACTGGGACGATCAGACGTGCGTACCCGGCGTCCCGGGCCGCGAGCGCGACGGCGAGCGCCCCGCGCACGGAGCGGACCGCGCCTCCGAGCGAGAGCTCGCCGCAGACGGCCGTGGCCTCGAGCCGCTCTGGCGGTACCTGGCCGCTGGCGGCAAGCACGCAGATGGCAAGCGCCAGGTCGAAGCTCGCCCCCGCCTTTCTCACCCAGGCGGGCGCCAGATTCGCGGTCAGGCGCGAGAGCGGGAAATCGAGCGACGAGTTGAGCAACGCGGCGCGCACGCGCTCGCGCGACTCCCGCACCGCCACGTCGGGAAGGCCCACGATCGTAAAGGCCGGGAGCCCCCGGCGGACATCGACCTCGACCGTGACCTCGCGGGCATCGACCCCTTCGAGGCCAAATGTGGCAACGCTTGCGAGCATGTCTCGACGCTACGCGGGCCCGCCTCACGCATGGGCGCCTTGATGTAACGGTTGAGCCCCCGCGAGGGACTGCCCCAGGTGCGAAATCGTCACGTTTCAGAGCCCACGGGGTTCAAGGGAGCTCGTAGCGTCGTCCACATGGCAGACGATCCCCGCCGCGCGCTCGGTGCTCTTGGAGAACGGCTCGCCCGCGAGCATCTCGAGCGGGCGGGCTACGAGATCGTGGAGTGCAATTTCCGCTGCCGCCGCGGTGAGCTCGACATCGTGGCCACCGAGGGTCGCGCCCTCGTCTTCTGCGAGGTGAAGACCCGAGTGGCCGCCGGCCGCTCGGGGCCGGCCGGCCCGCTCGATGCCATCGGAACCGCTAAGCGCCGCCGCCTGAGGCTGTTAGCTGCCGAGTGGCTACGCGCGCCGCGCGCAGACCGGCCATACGCGCCGGCGCTGCGCTTCGACGCCATAGGCGTGACCGTTGACCGGGCGGGCGGCCTGCTCGCTCTCGATCATGTGGAGAACGCGTTCTAGAACGCGTTCAGCCAGGAGGAGCGCAGCGGGATCGCCGATCCCGCGAGCACCGGACTCTTTTCTTACCCGATGCTCGCCACGTGGCTGCCGGGCTCGGCGCGAGGACTCAGTCGCAGCTGTTGGTAGGCGATCGACTGAAACGACATGCGGTGAAGGGAGGAGACGCCGTGCTCCGCTATCGCCGCGCGGTGCTCGGGCGTGGAGTAGCCCACGTTTGCCTCGAAGTCCCACATGGCGTGGGTCGCGGCGGCGATCCGCATGTAGCGATCGCGCGTGACCTTGGCCAGCACGGAGGCTGCGGCGATGGCGGCACTCCGGCAGTCCCCATCGATGACCGCGCGCTGCTCGTGGCCGAACTCGGGAACCTTGAACCCGTCGACGAGGCAGATAGCCTCCTCGCACGCCACCCGCAGAAGCGCTGCGCGCAGGGCAGCCAGGTTCGTCACGTGGAGGCCCCGGCCGTCGATGCCGCGCACGCAGCGCGAGACCACTGCGCTCTTGGCGGCGGCCCGCATCACGATGGGATAGAGCTCCTCCCTGGCAGTCTCGGTGTGCTGCTTGGAGTCATTGAGCCGGGACAGCGCGCGGCGGTCGGCGAGCGTGAGGCGGTCAAGGTCAAAGAGGACGGCGGCCGCCACCAGCGGCCCCGCGAGCGAGCCGCGTCCGGCTTCGTCGGCCCCGGCGACAAACCGCGAGCCGAGCGCGCGATCGAACGCGAACAGCCGCCGGCCGCTGTGGGCGTTTCCGCGGGCGCGGCGGGCAGCCCTGCCTTTGGGCGCGACGGCCTTGGGCGGGGACTGATCCCCGTGCCCGCCCACCCGATCCGGACCGGCTGAGGCGGCTGTGCTCAGGTCACCCACGATCCGCCCCGACTATAGGCGCGAGGGCGGGCGGAAGAGCGGGGGCGGGTCCGGCAGAGGGCCGGGCCCCGGGCGGAAGAGCGTGAACCCGAGTCCGGCAGGGGCCGGGGCGGGCGGAAGAGGGTGAGCCCGAGTCCGCCAGGGGGCCGGGGCGCGGCTTCCCGTTAGACCTGTTGTTCCCGATGAGCCTCCTGGTCTCTTTCCGAACAACAGGTCCCATATTGGCCTCTCCTGAGGCACGGGAAAGCCACAAGCGTTACGACACTGGGACTACCACTGGCTAGAGGCGGCCGATCCTCTTCGGCGGCCAATACGTCATGAAGGCGTTGCCGATCATCCACTTCTTGGGCACCGGGCCCCACTCGCGGCTGTCCGCGCTCGCCCCGCGGTTGTCGCCCATCATGAAGTAGTGGTCCTTGGGGATCGTGATCTGCTCGGGCATGTTGCAAAGCTCCGCGCAGGGCGTGCCCTTGTTGATGAACGGCTCCTCCTGCCTCACCCCGTTGATGTAGACCTGGTTTTTCACCACCTTCAGGCGCTCGCCGGGCAGGCCCACCACGCGCTTGATGAAGTTCGTCTCAGAACGCTCCTTCGTGGGTCGCCCACAGGGCATGGTGGACGAGTTGGAGGTCCCGCACCGACCGTCGTCTGCACCCTTTGGCGGTTTGAACACCACGACGTCTCCGCGGCCGGGATCGCTGAAGCGCCCGCTGACACGGTCGACCAGTACGCGCTGGCCAACCGCCAGCTGGGGGACCATCGACTCGCTCGGGATCCTGAAGGGCTTCACCAAGAAGGCCTGGATCCCAAGCGCCAGCCCCAGCGCCACCGCGACGATCGTGACCAGCTCGATCAGCGAACCGGTCTTGCTCTGCTCCTTCCCCTTGCGCGCCACTTCCACCCTGATCGATCCGGTCTCGCGGCGTGCTGCCGCTAGGCCCGAGGCTCTTCAGCGACGGCCCCGCCCTCGACACCGGTCCCCTCGCCGATGCGGTCGTCGGCGGCGTCGGCGTCCTCGGCCTCCGCAGATGGGTCGATGACCGGTTCACTCTCAGCCTCCCCACCCGCGTCGGCGGGAGTCTCCGCGGCCGGCTCGCCTGGCTCCTCGGCGCCCGCCACCTCGTTCGGCTCCGCAACGTCGGCCACGTCAACATCCAGTTCCTCCGCCGTCAACGCGTCTGCGGCGTCCGCCTCCGGCGGCGGCATCGTCCCGTCGGCGTACACGTCCTCCTCCGGGCCGGAGAAGCGGCGCTCACGGACTCGCGCTCCACGCCCGACGCGGTCGCGTAGGTAGTAGAGCTTGGCGCGGCGAACATCGCCTCTGGCCGCCACTTCGATCCGCTCGATCTTCGGTGAGTGCAGGGGGAACGTTCGCTCCACCCCCACCCCGAACGATTGCTTGCGGACGGTGAAGGTCTCCCTTGCGCCGTTTCCCTGCCGCTTGAGCACGACCCCCTCGAATACCTGGGTGCGGCGGCGGTTTCCCTCGACGACCTGGAAGTGGACGCGCAGGCGGTCACCCGCCCGGAAGAGGGGGACCCGGCGCAGCTGTGCGCGCTCGATGTTGTCTATGACACCGCTCATGGCAAGAAGAGGAGCGCGATCGCCGGGACGGCGCGTCGGGCGGCGGCGAATGGTAGCGAAACGCGGGTCGTAGCCCTCAGACTGCTCAGCAGCCTCCGGCGCGGCGGCGCCGGCTCGAGTCGAGTCGCCACTGCCGCACACGGCCGTGGTCGCCCGAGAGGAGGACGTCCGGGACGCGATTCCCACGCCACTCCGCGGGACGGGTGTAGTGCGGGTACTCGGGGCCACCTGAAAGCGCCTCGCTGAACGACTCCTCCACCGCGCTGCTCTCATCGCCCAGAGCGCCGCGCAACTTGCGCAGGACGGCGTCACAGATGACCATCGCCGCCAGCTCACCACCGGCGAGCACGTATGGACCGATCGACACCACGTCGGTGGCGAGCTGCTCGTGAACACGCTCATCGAAGCCCTCATAGCGCCCACACAACAGGACGAGGTCCTCCTCGGCTGCGAGCTCGTCGGCGAGCGCGTCATCGAATCGGCGCCCTCCCGCGGCCAGCGCGATCACCCGGCGGCTGCCCCGCCCCTCGATCGGATCGGCCTCCCACCGCTCGCGGAGCGCC
>JACCUO010000117.1 GCA_013811765.1 Thermoleophilaceae bacterium
GCCGGCCCGGCCGGCGAGGCTCTTGACGGCCTGCGGACGCTTCACTCCGCGCTCGCCGACCGCGGCGTGGCCGACCGCGTGATCCTCGACCTTGGGCTCGTGCGGACGCTCGGCTACTACACGGGCGCCGTTTACGAGGTCTACGACCCCGCTGTGGGCTTCACGCTCGGTGGCGGAGGGCGCTATGACGACCTGATCGGGCGCTTCGGCGCCCCGCGCCCCGCGTGCGGTGTGGCACTCGACGTCCAGCGGGTTCACATCGCCCAGGCGGCCGAGGAGCGGCTCAGGTGAGACACAAGCTGACGATCGCGGTCCCCCGCGGCGCCCTCTTCGCGGACACGCTCGACCTGCTCGATCGGTTGGGGGTGAGCACCGCCGAGGTGCGCGAGAACGACCGCAAGCTGCTCTTCGAGGACGCGGGCATCGTGACGATGCGCCCGAGTGACGTTCCGACCTACGTGGAGCACGGCGCGGCCGACATCGGCATCACCGGCAAGGACGTGCTGCTCGAGCAGCCCGAGCGGGAGGTCTACGAGCTGCTCGACCTGGGCTACGGGCGGTGCGAGATGGTGGTTGCGGCGCGCACCGGGGACGATGCGCTCGCCGAGTCCCTGCGCCGGCTCGGCCGCATGCGCGTGGCCACCAAGTACCCACGCGTGGCCGCCGAGCACTTTGCGGAGACCGGCAGGCAGGCGGAGATCGTGGCCGTCAAGGGCTCGGTGGAGCTCGCTCCGCTCACCGGGCTGGTCGACGGGATCGTGGACCTCACGGCCACTGGCACGACGCTGCGCGAAAACGGCCTGGAGGTCCTCGAGGAGATCGTGACCTGTACCGCGCGCCTGATCGCCAACCCCGTGGCGCACAAGCTGAAGGCCGCGGACATCGACGCTCTCCTGCGAAAAATCCGAGAGGGGGCGGCGTGAGGATTGCCGAGCTGGGCCCGGGTGTCACGGCCGCCGAGATCCGCGCGCTTGCCCCCGCCCCGCGCGAGGTGGAGGCCGACGTGCGGGCGATCGCAGATGAGGTGCGCGACGGCGGCGACGCCGCCCTGCTGAGCCTGACCGCGCGCTTCGGCGGGCCTGACCTGCGCGCGGAGGACCTGCGCGTGGCGGAGGCAGAGATCGAGGGAGCGGCCGCGGCCCTGGAGCCCGAGCTGCTCGCTGCTCTGCGCACCGCAATCGCCAACGTGGGCGCGGTGGCCGTGGTACAGCTGCGCGACCGGATGACCGTCGAGCTGCCCGAGGGCCAGTGCGTAGAGGTGGTGGAGGCGCCGGTCGGGAGGGTCGGCGCCTACGTGCCGGCGGGCCGGGCCGCGTACCCCTCCACGCTCGTCATGGTCGCCGTGACCGCTCGGGCGGCCGGGGTGAAGGACATCGCCGTGTGCGCCCCGCCCGACCGGGACGGTCAGGCGCATCCGGTGATCCTCGCCGCCTGCGCGCTCTGCGGGGTGAGCGAGGTGTACCGGGTGGGTGGCGCCCAGGCGGTGGCCGCTCTCACCTACGGCACCGAGTCCATCCCCGCGGTAGACGTGATCGCGGGACCTGGCAACCGCTGGGTGCAGGAGGCAAAGCGACAGGCGGTCGGGGTCGTGGGGATCGACGGGATAGCAGGGCCCAGCGAGCTGGTCGTGGTGGCCGGCGCGCGCGAGGCTCCGGAGCCGATCGCCCTCGACCTGCTGGCTCAGGGAGAGCACGGGGACGACGGATTGCTGGTCCTGATCTCGCCGGACCCGGACCTGCTCGCAGCGGTGCGCGCCGGCGTGGAGGCGATGGCCCCCAGCCGCCCGACCGTGGCCGCACCGCCGCTGGCGCTCGTGCGGGCGGCGGACGTGGCCGCCGCAGTCGAGCTGGCCGACGGGATCGCACCCGAGCACCTCGAGCTGGTGGGACCGGAGGCGGAGGCGCTTGCGACGGAGGTGCGCGCGGCGGGCTGCGTGTTCGTCGGAGCCAGCGCCGCCACGGCGTTCGGCGACTACGTGGCGGGGTCCAATCACGTCCTGCCCACCGGCGGCGCTGCACGCTTTCAGAGTGCCCTGTCGGTGGCCACCTTCCGGCGCAGAACTGTGCGTGTATCCGTGCCGCCCGCCGCCGCGGCGCGCCTTGCCCCTCACGGCGCCGTCCTGGCGCGCGCCGAGGGCTTTCCCGTCCACGCCGAGTCGATGGAGTGCCGCGCGTGAACCGCAGCGCAGAGATCTCACGGACCACGAACGAGACGGACATCCGCCTGTCCCTCGCCCTCGACGGGGCGGGGGAGGGGTCTCGCTCGACCGGCGTCGGGTTCTTTGACCATCTCCTGGATGCCGTGGCCCGCCACGGGCGCATTGACCTCGACGTGAACGTGGAGGGGGATCTGCAGACCGGCGCTCACCACACCGTGGAGGACACGGGCATCGCGCTCGGCCGCGCGCTGGACAAGGCCCTCGGGGATCGCGCCGGTATCCGGCGCTATGGCCATGCGGTGGTACCGATGGACGAGGCCCGTGCCGCGTGTGCCATAGACCTCTCGGGGAGGCCGTACGCCGCCGTGGAGGGTGAGCTCGCAGCCCAGGCGATAGCGGACTTCGACTCAGGCCTCGCGGAGGAGTTCTTCCGTGCGGTCGCGGGCACGGCGAAGCTCACGCTCCACGTCACCGTCGAACGCGGCACCAACAGCCACCACATCGTGGAGGCCGCCTTCAAGGCGTTCGCGCGCGCGTTGCGGGAGGCGGTCTCGATTGACCCCGACGAGCGCGGAGTGCCTTCAACGAAGGGGCTGCTGTGAGGACCCTCGCGATCCTCGACTACGGCATGGGCAACCTGCGCTCGGTCGAGAAGGCCTTCGAGCACGTCGGGGCGCGGGCGGTAATCACCAGCGACCACGACGTCATCCGAGCTGCCGACGGTGTCGTGCTTCCCGGGGTCGGAGCCTTCCCGAAGGCCATGGCGGCCGTGCGCTCGCTCGGGCTGGATGGGCTGCTGCGCGAGCGACGCGACGCGGGGGCGCCGGTCCTCGGCCTCTGCCTCGGCATGCAGCTGCTGTTTCAGAGCACGACCGAGCTGGGCGGCGCCGAGGGTATCGGCCTGCTCGAGGGCCACGTCGAGGCGATCGACTCGCCGGGATTGAAGGTGCCACACATCGGCTGGAACGCGGTCTCCTGGCGGCGCGAGTCCCCGCTGACGCAGGGGCTGCCAAATCCGTGTGCCTTCTACCACGTGCACTCTTTCGGGGTTCGCCCCGCGCGCCCCGAGGACGTGCTCGGCGTGGCTGCCTACGGCAGCGAGTTCGCGAGTGTCGTGGCGCGTGACCGGGTCTACGGCACCCAGTTTCACCCCGAGAAGTCCGGGCCGGACGGCCTGAAACTGCTTGGCAGCTTTGCGAGCCTCTGCGTGCCTGCAGCGGCATGATCCTTCTGCCCGCCGTGGACATCCGCGACGGGCGCGCGGTGAACCTGCGCCAGGGCCGCTTCGAGGAGGAGACCGTCTACGCGGATGACCCATTCGAGGCGGCGCGCTCTTTCGTGGAGGCCGGCGCGCGGCAGCTGCATGTGGTGGATCTCGACGGCGCGCTCGAGGGCGAGCCGGTCAACCTGCCCCACCTGGAGCGGATCGCAGGTGACCTAGGGGTGCCCGTGCAGTACGGGGGCGGCCTGCGCTCATCGGAGGCGATCGGAGCGGCCCTGGCCGCCGGGGCCGATCGCGTGGTGGTGGGCACAGCCGCCTACACCGATCCCGATCTCCTCTCGGAGGCCTTGAAGAGATGGGAATCGCGGGTGGCCGTGGGGGTCGATGTTCGCGGCGGCCATGTCTCGGTGGCCGGGTGGACGCGGGAGACGCAGGTGCGTCCCGAGGAGCTGATCCACAAGCTCCAGCGCCAGGGCGCCACGCGCTTTGTCTGCACGAACGCCGACCTCGACGGGATGCTCGAGGGCGTCGACCTCGAGGAGGTGCGGCGTATCTCCGAGGTCGTCTGCGGGGGGTTCGTCATCTCGGGCGGCGTGAGCTCGCTCGAAGATCTCGTGGCGCTGCGGGATCTGGGTCTGGACAACCTCGACGGCGTGATCTCCGGCAAAGCGCTCTATGAGGGCCGCTTCACGGTCGCTGAGGCCCAGGCCGTGCTCGAGACCCGGCCCGATGAGCGGCCTGGGGCGGGGAGGCCCGGATAACGGCGGGCGCTACGGTCTCTGGATGGTCCTGAAGCGGGTCATCCCCTGCCTCGACGTGGACAAGGGCCGCGTGGTCAAGGGCACGAACTTCGTGGACATTCGCGACGCCGGCGACCCGGTGGAGCTTGCCTCGCGCTATCAGGCCGAAGGCGCGGACGAGATCGTGTTCCTCGACATCACCGCTTCTCACGAGCGGCGCGACACGGTGGCCGCCCTGGCGCGCCGCTGCGCGGATGAGGTCTTCATCCCCTTCACGATCGGCGGCGGCATCCGCTCGGTCGAGGACGCCCAGTCCGTGCTCGACGCCGGCTCGGACAAGGTGGCGGTGAACTCGGCGGCCGTCGCACGACCCGAGCTGATCAGCGAGCTGGCAGAGGTATTCGGCGCGCAGTGCGTGGTCCTTGCCATCGACGCCCGGCGCAGAGGCGGTGCCCCGACAGGCGGTGTGGCGGATAGCGGCTACGAGGTCGTGGTGCAGGGCGGGCGGAAAGAGACCGGCCTGGAGGCTGTGGCATGGGCGCGCGAGGGCGTCGGCAGGGGAGCGGGCGAGATCTTGCTGACCAGCATGGACCGCGACGGCACCGAGGATGGCTACGAGCTCGAGCTCACGCGCCGGGTGGCGGATGCCGTGGAGGTGCCGGTGATCGCCTCGGGCGGCGCCGGGAGGCTCGACCATCTGGTGGAGGCCGTGGAGGTTGGGGGCGCAGATGCGGTGCTCTGCGCCTCAATCTTCCACTACGGTGCCTTCACGGTCGGCGATGCGAAGGAGCGGATGCGAGATGCGGGAATCCCTGTCAGGCTGTGAGGAATGAGGCGGAGGACGATGCTCGCGGCCGCTGCCGTGGCCGCGACGGTGCTCCTACCCGCCGCGAGCGCGCCCGCCGCGCCGGGCGACTACCGAGCGGTGTTTCGCGACTGGCAGCCGGATAAGAAGATCACTCCCTGCCGCTTCACCCGCGCCCAGCTGGTGAACGCCCGACGGGTGGCGGCCACCGTCACGGACTTCGACAGCTACGCCCCCGGCTTTCGCGAGGAGATACGCCGGCAGATCGCAAGGCACGATGCGGGCGGCTGCTCCAGGGCGCGTGCGCGGTCTGCCCTGCGAATGGTCCGGATCGCCCGCATCCGCCCGCGGGGAGGGCTCGGGGAGAGCGTCACGATCCGCAATACCGGCCGTCGCGCCGCCAGCCTCAGGGGGGCCACCCTGCGCGACCGTGGCGGGCGGCGCCTCCGCCTGACAGGCGCCGGGAAGCTCGGCGGCCGACGATCGCTCCGGGTTGTCACCGGCTGTGCCCGCGGCCGCACGAGACCCACCAGATCCGGCTTCAGCTTTTTCGCCTGCCGGCGGGGCAGGCTCTGGGATGACAGCGGGGATGTCGTCAAGGTTCGCGACTCCCGCGGCACCCTCATCGCCCAGCGCGGCTACGGCAGGCTGCGCGGCGTCGCCGGTTTCTGAGCGCTCACGTACCCACAGCGCGCAGGCAGGGACAATGTGCCCATGGCCCTGCCGGTCACCGACCTGCGCGCCCTGGTCACCGCGCTACCAGGGATGGATGCGCTGTTGCCCGCGCTCGCCGAGCTCGGGGAGCCCAGCTACCTCGTGGGCGGGGCGGTACGGGACGTGCTGCGAGGCGCCCGCTCGGTGGACCTCGACGTGGCCGTCGAGGGCGACGGCCCCGCGGCGGCCCGCGCGCTGGCCGAGCGTCTGGGGGGTAGCGTCGTCCTACACGACCGTTTCTCCACCGCCACCGTCCGCGCGGGCTCGCTGGCCGTAGACCTGGCCGGCACCCGCCGCGAGGTCTACACCCGTCCCGGCGCCCTCCCGACGGTTGAACCGGCATCGCTCGTCGAGGATCTCGGCCGACGGGATTTCACCGTCAACGCCATGGCGATCGGCCTCACGGGGGAGGCCCTCGGCCGGCTCCGCGATCCCGGCGGAGGTCGTGCGGACCTCGAAACGGGACTGATCCGGACCTTGCATCCGGCGAGCTTTCTCGACGATCCCACCCGGCTGCTCCGCGCGCTGCGGTATGAGAGCCGATTGGGCTTCGCGCTCGAACGGGAGACGGCCCGCCTCGCGCGGGAAGCCGCGGAGGCCGGGGCCCTCTCCACGGTGTCGGGCGTACGGGTCCGGGTCGAGCTGATGGACCTGCTGGCAGAACCCGAGGCCCCCCGCTCGGTGACGCGCCTGGCAGAGCTGGGGCTCGACCACGCGCTGCATCCCGCGGTAGATGCCGATCCGGAGCTCGTGGCCGCCGCCAAGCTGGGGGCGCTCGAGACGGGTGCCAGCCCTGCTCTGACCGCCCTCGCGGCCCTGTGCGCCGGCCGGCCGGAAGTTCGCGCGAGCGCGCGCGACGAGCTCGAAGTCTGGGTTGAGGCCCTCGGCCTCCCCGGACCGGCTCGCGACGCCGTGTTGCGCGCCGCCGCCTACGCCAACGCCCTCGCAAAGGCGCTTCGGGCGTCCTGGCGCCCGTCCGAGCTGCACGAGCTGCTCGAAGGGGAGCCGCCGGAGCCCCTGGCCCTGGCCCTGGCCCTCGGAGCGCCGGAGGAGGTCGTGCTGCTCTACACGCGAAGGCTGCGCTCGGTTCGGCTCGAGATCTCGGGTGCCGATCTGCTGGCCGCGGGCGTCGCGGAGTCCCCCGCCGTCGGCCTGGCGCTGAGAGAGACCCTGAGGCGAAAGCTCGACGGCGAGCTCTGTGGGCGCGAGGAGGAGCTTCGCACTGCGCTTGAGCTCGCCCGGGAGGCCACGTGACGGCACGCGACTTCACGTGATCGAGCTCGGCCTGCCCGGCGCGCGGGTGGTGTTCACCACCCGCAGCGGAGGCGTGAGCGAGGGGCCGTACAGCTCGCTCAACC
>JACCUO010000194.1 GCA_013811765.1 Thermoleophilaceae bacterium
GCGCGGTGCTCGCGTTCACGGCCGGCTCTCAGGCGGCCCCCGAAGCGAGCGTCGGTGGCTCGCCGGCGCAGCTTGCGGCGCTGGCGGACCTGGGGCGGCGGCCGAGCCCCACATGGGATGGCTCCCACTCGTTCGACGCCCGCGCCCCCACCGTTGCTCTGAGGCCGCTGCTCGCGGAGCCCGGTCGCGCCGGCCTCGAGCCCAGCCCGCTCGAGCCGCTCGCAGGGGGGATCCGCCCCGCGCCACCGCAGCGGATCGCGATCCCGGCGGCGGACCTGGATACGAGCATCGAGCCGGTGGGAGTACGGGGTGGAGCCATCGAGGTACCCGACCTGGGCAGCGCGGGCTGGTATGAGGGCGGCCCACGACCAGGTGAGCGTGGGCGTGCCGTCGTCATCGGACATCTGGATGCCCGCAGGGGGCCGGGGCTGTTCGCTCGGGTTCCGCGGTTGCCGCCGGGGACACTGATCACCGTGACGGACCGTCGCGGTGAAGTCCACCGCTTCAACGTCATCGGCGGCGCCCAGGTGAGAAAAAACCGCTTCCCCGCCCGGTACCTTTTCGGCGGTTCCGACGCGCCGGTATTGATATTGGTTACCTGCGGTGGGCCCTACCGCCAGCGCGGCGGCTACCGCGACAACATTCTGCTCTACGCCCGCGGAGCCTGAGGCGCTCGACAGGCCCGCGCGCGGCCTGGCGCGGGCCGGCGGGCACCGCGCGCTATCGTGGCCGCCGCCCTTGGCCTCGTCCTCGGACATATCCCTCGCCCGCGGCGCCCCCTCGCTCGACATCGTGGCTGTGGACGACCTGCGCGCCGCGGCCGAGCGTGCTTTCACGAAAGACCCCGCGGGCGCGTTCTCCTACGGCACCTCCGCCGGCTACAAGCCGCTGGTCAGCTGGATCGCGGACAAGCACGGCATGGGGGACGACGGTGTGATCGCCACCAACGGCTCGATGCAGGCCGACGCGTTCCTCTTCCAGCTGCTGATCGAGCCGGGTGACCTGGTGGTCGTCGAGGCGCCGACCTATGACCGCACCCTGCTCTCGCTGCGCGGGCTGGGCGCCGAGATCCTCGCGATCCCATTGGACCCCGACGGCATCGACGTGAGCGCGCTCGAGCAGGCCCTTGAGGCAGGCGCACGCCCGAAGCTCGCCCACGTCATTCCGAACTTCCACAATCCGGCCGGCTGCACGCTGTCCCTCGACAAGCGCCGCCGGCTGGTCGAGCTGGCGACTGCCTACGACTTCGTGCTCTTCGAAGACGACCCCTACGTGGAGTTGCGCTTCGAGGGCGAGCCGCTCCCCACGATGCTGGAACTCGACGAAGCCGAGAGCGTGGTCTATGCCTCCTCCTTCTCCAAGACGGTCTGCCCCGGAATCCGCGTGGGCTACCTCGCCGGTCCGGCCGGCCTGATCGCCGACTGCCGGCGGGTGGCCACGGGTACCTACATCTCCCCGAGCATGGTCTCGCAGTCGATCGTGGCCGAGTTCTGCCGCTCGGGCGCCATCGATCGCTCGATCGAGACCGTGAAGGCCGCTCTGCACGAACGCCGGGACGTCCTGTGCGAGGCGCTTGGGCGCGAGCTTCCCGACGCGCGCTTCGTGGTGCCCCAAGGGGGCTACTTCCTCTGGGTCGACCTCCCGGAACACGTGAACGTGCATGTCCTCGAGGCCCTCGCCCGGGAACGGGGCGTGATCTTCGTCAAGGGCACCGACTTCCTGCTCGAGGGAGGCGAGAGCTCACTGCGGATCGCCTACTCGGGCGTCCCGGCCGACCAGATCGGCGAGGCGGTCACCCGCCTTGCCGCCGCTTACGGTGAGCTGGACGGAGCGCGCGCCTGAGGGCGGTGCGTGCCTTCCTAGCGCCCCCAGTGCTCCTTGGCGAGCACGAGCTGCTCGGGTAGCGCCACCCGCGGAGGCGGCGAGGGGTCTGCCGACACGGATACCGTCTCGGCCACGCTGCGCGTGACCGAGTAACGCGCGCCGCCCGACTCGATCGTGACCTCGTCCTCGGTCGATTCGGCCAAGGTGCCGTCGAGCCCGGGCGTGAGACCGGACTCCATCAGGTAGTGCAGGAGATCCTCTGCCTCATTCTCGAATCGCATCACCCGCACGTGCGCCCCGAGCGCCACATCGGCCAGCGGCACCCCGGAATCCCGCTGCCCGGGCGAGATCGGATGGCCGTGGGGGCAGGTCTTGGAGTCGCCGATGGCCTTCAACATCCGCTCCTCGACCACCGGTGACATCCAGTGCTCGAGCCGCTCTGCCTCCTCGTGCACCTGGTCCCAGGGGATGTCGAAGACGTCTGTCAAGAAACGCTCGATCAGCCGGTGACGACGCACGATGTTCTCCGCATGTGTCAGCCCCGTGTCGGTGAACGCGAGCGCCTTGTCGTCATCGCGCGTGACGTAGCCGTCCGCCTCCAGGCGGCCGATCATCTCGTGCACCGTGGGTGCCGACACCTGCATCGCGCGGGCCAGGTTCGCCCCGGTCATCGGCAGCCCCGCCTCCTGGAGCCAGAAGATGATCTGGAGGTACTCCTCCTCCGCGACCGTGGCCTGCTCGTGGGACATCGGCTGGCATGCTA
>JACCUO010000196.1 GCA_013811765.1 Thermoleophilaceae bacterium
GAACAAGGGCGGATCCGGCCGCAGCTCGTCGAGCGCTCGCGCCAGGGCCCGGGTGGTCTGCACCCGTCGTCCGTCGATCTTCACGGCAGGCACCGTCGGGCCCGGGAAGCCCATCGCACGCAGGACCGGGCGGGAGACGACGTTGGGCAGGTCGATCCGCTTGGCCTCGATGCCCTTGTGCCCGAGCATCAGCATCGCCGCCTTGACCGGATGCGATCCTGGCATCCCGTAGACCTTTGCCTTCACCGGGCAAGCCTAACGCCCAGGTGCTGAGGAGAGACGACCGAAACCCGCCCCCGGGGGTCCACGGGGCCGCCGGCGCCTGAGCGTCAGGCCCGATCCCGGCGACGCTCCTCCTCGCGCACCAGCGAGTGCGCCTCGCGCTCGATGCGCTCCACCGCCGCGCGCAGATCGTGCACGTGCTGGAGGAGCTCCCCACGCCGGCCCTCACCGTCCTCCGCGGTCCCCCCTTCCCGTATGCGGCGCTCCTCCTGCTCGCGCTCGAACTCCGCCTCCTGGGCCTCCTCGAGCGAGTTGATCACGACCCCGATCAGCAGGTTGAAGATCAGGAACGCCGCGAGCATGGCGTACGAGACGAAGTAGACGATGGTCCACTCCGAGAGCTCGCGGCCCATCTCGATGTTCGCCGGGAGGTTCTCGAGCGAGAGCATCACGAACAGGGTCAGCATCGCGTTGCCGACGGTGCCAAAGCCTCCCGGATCATGGTCGTCGAAGATGACCCATCCGACGATGCCGTAGACGTAGAGGAGCACGAGCGTCAGCAGGCCGAGGCTCGCCACGCCCGGCAGGCTGCGGACCATCGCGGTGACGAGCAGCCGCAGGTCCGGCAGCACGCGGATGATGCGCACGATCCGGGCGAGCCGCAGCAGCCGCAGGAGGGTCGCGTTCTCGCGCAGGCCCGGCGCGAATGAGGCGGCCACGACGATGAAGTCGAAGACGTTCCAGCCCGACCTGAAGAACCCCTGCGGCCGGGTGCCGAAGGCGGCGAGCCGGATCAGCAGCTCGATCACGAAGACTCCGAGAAAGATGGCGTTGAGCGTCTCGAGCGTCCCGCCGATGTCGCGTTCGACCGATTCGTAGGTCTCGAGCCCCAGCACGATCGCGTTCGCGACGATCACGGCGAAGATCGCGAAGTTGAAGGCGCTCGACTCAACGATGCGCGCACAGCGCGCGGGCAGCGTTCGCCGGTCGTTCATCCCGCCGACCGTAACGACGCCTCCGGCGGCAGCGGCGAGCGCGAGGCCGGTACGATCCGGCGCGCCGGAACCCGACCTTCCTGGAGGACCCGAAAACCGCATGCCATCCGCAGGCATCACCAACGTGGCCGACCTGAACGTCGAGCCCGGCACGCTCCCGGAGAAGATGACCGCCTGGGTCATCCGCGAGGAGCGCTTCGGGGAGCCCACCGACGCGTTTCAAATGGAGGAGATCGAGGTGCCCGAGCCCGGGCCGCTCGAGGTCGTCGTGCGGGTGATGGCAGCGGGGGTCAACTACAACAACGTCTGGGCGGCTCTCGGAAAGCCCGTCTCCGTGTTCCGCTACCACCCCGACGAGGATCATCACATCGGCGGCTCGGACGCTTCGGGCGTGGTCTGGAAGGTGGGGCCGGGGGTCACGCGCTGGACCCCGGGCGACGAGGTCCTCATCCACTGCAACCAGGCCTCATACGAGGACCCGGAGGTACACGGGCTCGACCCGATGGCCGCGCCGAGCCAGCGGATCTGGGGCTACGAGACCTCCTGGGGCTCGTTCGCGCAGTTCACCAAGGTCCAGGCCCAGCAGCTGATCCCCAAGCCAAGGAGCCTGACCTGGGAGGAGGCCGCCTCATACGGCCTCGTGTACTTCACCGCCTACCGCATGCTGATCGACCAGTGCGAGCTGCAGGCCGGCCACCGGGTGTTGATCTGGGGAGCCGCCGGCGGTCTCGGCGTGTTCGCCACCCAACTCTGCGCCGCCACCGGCGCCGAGTGCGTCGGGGTGGTCTCGAGCGACGCCAAGGGCGAGCTGGTGATGAAGCTGGGCGCCAAGGGCTACATCAACCGGGGTGACTTCGCGGGGATGATGCGCAAAGGGGGCGAGACCCCGGACGAGGAGAAGGCCCGCTTCGGGGAGTCCAGACGCTTTGGCAAGGCGGTGAAGGAGATCCTGGGTGACGCTCCCGACATCGTCTTCGAGCATGTGGGCAAGGCAACGTTCCCGACATCCGTCTTCGTCGTGAAGCCGTTCGGCAAGGTCGTGATCTGCGCCGGCACGACCGGCTTCGACCTCGACTTCGACGTGCGCTACCTCTGGATGCGCCAGAAGCAGATCATCGGCTCGCACTTCGCCAACGCCTACGAGTGCTACAAGGCCAACGAGCTGATCGAGCAGGGGTTGATCCGCCCAGTGCTGTGGCGGACGATGGGATTCGACGGGGTGGGCGAGGCCCACCAACTGATGCGCGACAACAAGCACCTGGGCAAGATCGCGATCCTGGTGGGGGCCGAGAAGGAGGGCCTCGGCAGGACCGAGGAGGGCCCCGGTGCGATCATGGCTGAGGTGGGCGCGTGAGCGATCCGGGAATCATCGCCCTGGTCAAATGGGTGGCAAACCCCCTCCGCGGAGATCGTTTCGAGGAGCTCTGGCTGCCCGCCGCCGAGGCCGTGCTGGACTACGGGGCGACCGGCTGGGCGTTCCTGCGGGCGAAGGATGGCCTGCTCGACTTCACGCAGCTGGCCTTCGTGCCGTCGCCGGCCGAGTGGGACTCCTACTGGTATTCGGCGGAGATCGCCGCCGCCCGCGCAAGCGTGTCGGGCCTCCACCAGGTGCCCCTCCTTCCAACCTTCCACCAGATCGCCGGGATCGGGTCGCTCATCCCGGTGCCGGACGCGGCCGGCTGAAGCGGCCGGACCGCGCCCGACCTCAGGCCCGCTCCAGCGGGGCCATCGTGAGCCCGGTGTCCCTCAGCTGTTCCCAGTAGAGCTCCGCCGTTTCCTTCGCCCCCGTCCAGACGATCGCCTGCCCGCTCTTGTCGATCGCCTGGGCCATCGACCACCCCTGCTCGTAGGTCACTCCGGGCAGAATGCGAGCCAGCGCCGATGCGACCCCTTCAAAGGTGTTGTGGTTGTCGTTGAGGACGATCACGCGCCAATTGCCCCCCAGTCCGCTGCCGGGGCCGTCGACGCGGGGCTTTTCGAGCGTGGCGGGGCTCATGCGCTCCTCTTTTCCCAGTATCGGCGAAGACCCACCCCCAACATGTCCGGCGGGGCCGCCTGGAGCAGCGCCTCCGCACTGTCCTCGTCGAGCGCCGCGCGGGATTCGGCCTCCGACCACGCGGCGAACTGTTCGGACGACATCGCCCGCGCCCGCTCGGCGCGCTCGTGCAGGGAGTGGCGCAGCCGCCCAAGCTGCTCGGACACGTCTTCGAAGCGTCCGAAGTGCGTCAGGCACAGCGCTGTGGGAGACCAGCCGGCCACCTCATCGAGCGAGGTCTCCCACGCCTCAACGTCGATCTCGGGTGGCGGGGTGGGCGCCACCGTGTAGGTGCTTCCGGGCAGCCGGACGCCCGCGACGTCGCCCACGAACGCCTCGCCGCTGGCCTCGTGGAGGTAGCAGACATGGTGGGAGGCATGGCCGGGGGTGTAGGCCACGCGCATCCCCTCCACCGTCTCACCGCCGGACAGCGCCTGCACACGCTCGGCCGGCACCGGCGCCACCTCGCCCCACAGCCGCTGCATGTCGTCACCGTAGAGGCGCTCCGCGCTCGCGAGGAGCCGGGATGGATCGATCAGGTGGGGAGCGCCGCGCTCGTGCACGTAAACGGTGAGGGACGGGAAGGTGCGGGCGAGAACGCCGGCCGCGCCGGCGTGATCGAGGTGAATGTGGGTGAGCAGGAGCGCTCGCGGTTCACCATCGAGGCCCGCCAGCAGCCCCTCGACGCTCGAGGCCGGCCCCGGGTCCACCACCGCCCCGTCCACCTGGTGGGCGCAGATCACG
>JACCUO010000204.1 GCA_013811765.1 Thermoleophilaceae bacterium
GCTCGAGTGCGTGCTCGAGCACAAGATCGCCTGCGCACGGGCCGCGACGCGGCCGGACCGACAGCGTGGTCGCCGCCGGCCGGGACCGGCCGGGGCCGGCACTACACTGGCCGACCCGATGGACTACCCGGCCGAGAGATTCACCGAGGAGGAGCGCACCGCGCTGGCCCCGCACTTCACGAACCTCGACCGGCCCGTATTCGCCGTCGTGGGGCTGCCGGAGACCGTGAAGGGCGCCCTGTTTGCGCGCTACTCGCGCTATCAGGGCACCCTGCGGCGCCTCTACTTGGACGAGTTCGCCCAGGACGCCCATGCCGGGGCGGCGCGGGCGTTCGACGGCCGGGAGGGCGAGCGGGCGCGCAAGCTCTACGAGCGGATCTTTCTCGGCTACGGGGACGACTCCGTGGCACAGCTCGGCGGCGCCCACATCGCCTGCGAGTGGGTCTCAAACGTGATGACCAAGCTGCTCCAGCGGGGCAGGCTTGCCTCCTACCTCGAGCAGTCCACGCGCTACATCGCCTACGACACCCCGATGGCCGAGGGTGCCGGGTACAGGTACTGGCGCGACCCATCGCTCGGCCCCGAATACGAAGCGGCGATGGACTCGCTCTTCACCACCTACTCGGAGAGCCTGCCACGCGTGCAGGCCTGGGCATCCGAGCGCTTTCCCCGCACGGAGGGTGAGCCCGACTCGGCTCACCTGCGCTCCACCAAGGCAAAGGCGCTCGACCTCCTGCGCGGCCTGCTCCCCGCGGCCTCGCTCTCGCACATGGGGATCTTCGGCAGCGGTCAGGCCTACGAGCAGCTGCTGCTCCGGCTGCTCGCCTCACCGCTGCCCGAGGCGCGTGACATGGCGGCGATGATCCTGACCGAGCTCAAGGCGACGATGCCGAGCTTCGTCGCGCGCGTGGACCGGCCCGAGCGGGGCGGGGAGTGGGTCGGCTACCTGGAGCAGCGTGCCGAGGCTGCGCGCCGGTGGTCCGCGCGGCTGGGGCTCGACCGCACCCGGGACCCACAGGGATCCGGCCCGTCCGTCTCCCTGCTGTCCGTCGAGGGCTCGGAGGACGAGCTGCTGGCGGCGCTGCTCTTCGAGGGCGGCCGGGCCTCCGAGCAGGAGGCACGGAAGGCGGTGCGCGCCCTGCCACCCGACGAGCGCGCCACGATGCTCGCAGAGCTGGTGGGCGAGCGCAGTAACCGCCGGCACCGCCCCGGCCGGGGGCTCGAGGCGCTGCGCTACCGCTTCGAGGTGGTCTCGGACTACGGCGCCTTCCGCGACCTCCAGCGCCACCGGATGCTCACGATCCAGTGGCAGACCCTCACGCCCGACCTCGGGGCGGGCGTGCCCGAGGAGCTCGGCGAGGCGGGCGTCGCAGACGCCTACCACGCAGGGCTCGAGCGCTCACGAGAGGAGCACGCGCGGCTGGTCGGCTCGGGGCTTGCAGAGCTGGCGCCCTACGCGCTCTGCCTGGGCTATCGCATCCGATACGTGCTCGACATGAACGCGCGCGAGGCGATGCACCTGATCGAGCTGCGCTCGGGCCGCGAGGGCCACCCGGGCTACCGCGCGGTGGCCCACGAGATGCACGCCCAGATCGCCTCCGTGCATCCGGCCGTGGCGGCCATGATGAAGCACGTCGACTCGGACACCGAACCCCGGCTGGAGCGGATCCTCAGCGAGATCCGGACCCACGCACGCCAGACGGCCGGCAGCTAACCCAAGCTGGAGGCCCGTCCGCCTGCGGCCAGCCAGGTTGCCCGCCCGTGAATCGGCCGGACCTCCGAAACTACCGACCCCCCGAACGGTTACAGGGACACCCATCGACCAGGAGGATGCCCCTTGAGCCAGCCTAGCAACAGACTTGGCTTCACCGTCGCGGTAGTCGCGGCGCTTTCATGCATGTTTGCATCGGTCGCCCTCGCGGCCACGATCACCGGCACGCCGGGTGACGACGCTCTCGTCGGCACCCCCGCCGCCGACACGATCAACGCCCTCGCCGGCAGTGACACCGTGAACGCGCGCGGCGGGAGTGACCGGGTGAATGCCGGAGACGGCATTGACACGGTAAACGGCGGCCGCGGCTTCGATCGCCTCTTCGGCGGTGACGGCAAGGACGTCGTGAACGGCAACCAGG
>JACCUO010000120.1 GCA_013811765.1 Thermoleophilaceae bacterium
GCTTTGCGACGCCGTCAGTGACGGCGTCGCGCTCCTCTGGATTGATCCCGAGCGCCACGATGGCGGCGTCGCCGGATGAGACAGCAGACCCACGCGGCCCAGGCCTGACTCCCGGCCCGACTTCACGAACGGGTCGAAAGCGGGCGAAGCCTGACCCAGACGAAGACGCTCGGGCCGATTGCCGATCCGGCCGATCTCCACGCGGTCGGACCTCGTCAGCCCGCCGGGATGCTCGAAGACCACGAGGGTCGGCACCGAATCGCCCCGCGGGAACGCGCGCTTGATGCCCTCGAAGGCCCGCGTCGACTGCGAATGGGCGGGGAGGAAGCTGGACTGCCCGGCCGCCGTGACGTCATCGAGCCGGACCTGCAGGAGAAAACCCACCCCGGAGGCCACGAGCCAGACGGCAATGACTACCCGGGCGCCGCGGCGCCCGACTACGACAGAGGCGAGACGAGTTGCGATGGAGATGCCGTGGGAGTCGCGCGACACGGCCGGCGATCTGGACTAGGGCGTGTCCTCCGCGTCGGTCGGAGTGCCCGAGCCGCCCGAGCTGGAGTCCGAGCCGCCCGAGCTGCCCGAGTCCGATCCGTCTCCGGACCCCGAGCTCGGAGGCACGGTGTTTACCGGCGGCGGCGGCGTGGATGTGGTCGCCGGCGGTGGGTTCCCGGCGGGCGGAGGCTTGGCGGCGGCAGCGATAAACGACGCGCGGAAGGACGCGCCGCTGGCCGCCGTGCACTGGACGGTGGCCGTCTGGCCCCCGCTGTCGATCCGCGAGCAGCTGAAGCTCCCCGCCTGGGCGCTAGCCCCCGACTTGAGCGCCTTCAGCGCGGCCGTGTTCTGGTTCAGGAGCGCGGTCACGGCCGGACAGTTGATGCCCTTTGCGGTGATCGCGTCAAACGGCCCGACAGCCGAGCAGGAGATGACCACGTTCGGGCTCAGCCCATGATTGGTCGGCGGCTTCGGAGCCTTCTTCTGAGGCTTCGGCTGCTTCACCGGCACGCTCTTTGCTGCCTCCTCGGGCTTCTCCGTGTAACGCCTCGGGTGCATCGTCGAGGGCTTGGTGGCGATGCTGAACCGCAGCGACGCCTTGCCAAGGACGCAGCGAACCGTCCGGTGCGTACCCTCGATGTAAATGGTCGTGCAGGTGGGCTCGCCGACCTTGAGCGACTTGCCCTCGGGGATCGACGTCAGCTGGGAAGTCGGCGTGTTGTCGAGGTAGGCCGCACCCGCCTGGCACGTCTGCCCGAGGGCCGTGACGTCGTAGAAACGCCCGAAGGTCCCGCACTCGCTCGGGAGTACGGCCCGGCGCTTCTTGGGCACCACCGTAAACCGAAACGAGCCCTTGCCGTTGGCGGTCGCACAACGGATGGTGTTCAGACCCCCGCTCAGGCGCTCGATCACGGCACACTCAAAGCCGTCGACGTCGGAGGCGACGTTCCCTCCCTTGAAAGTCTCGTACACGTCGAGAATGTGGCTTCGGCCCCTCTCACACGTGATGCCCCGCACGGAGATGTCCGTAAAGCCGCCGAAGGCGACGGTGCCGACGTTGCCCTTCAGGTCGGTGGTCGAGCACTCCAGGATCGGGGACTCGGAATGGGCAGAGGCGCCGTCCCGAGAGGACACCTTCTCCGCCGGTAACACCACCGTCGTGGAACTGGTGACCTTGTCCTTGTCCTTGTCGTCATCACCACCGCAGGCGCCTAGGAACAAGCCAGAAAAGAGCGCGATGAGCACGGGCGTACACCACTTGCGAGTCACGTCCAACCTCCCCTTGTCGGCCTTCGAAGGTGAGAACCTACCACCGGGTAAGGTCGTCACCCCCCACTGAAGGGGTGCTGGCTCAAAGACAAGGGAACAACCTGCCCTTCTTTCAGCTCACGAGCCTCGAGCTCGGCCTCATCCTCTTCCTCGCGGTGCTCGGCGCGACCGGACTCGGCGTATTCCTGGGCCGGCGTGTGCAGCATCTATCCGAGAGCCTGCGGGAGCCGTTCGGGGCGCTTCAGGCAGTCCGCGGGAGTACGAGGCGCAGGGTTGCCCTCCCGCCCGCTTGACTTGCCGGCGTGATTCCCCTATTCATGTGAGATGAGCCGCGCGGACCTCCGGCGCCTGGCGCCGCTCCTCGGCGCGGCCCTTGCCCTCTCCGTCGCGCCTGCAGGCGCCGAGGCGCGGACGGACGCCGACGACGCCGCCGGCCCGCTCGACCTAACCCACGCCGAGCTGCTCCAGTCGGGACCCGACCTGCTTCTCCGCGCCGGCACGACCGGGCGTTGGAGTGTGACCAACCTGGCGCCCGGCTCCAGCCGCTCGCTCTGCCTCGAGCTCGAGCGCGCTGGCTGGGGCTCGCGACGCGTGTGCCTGGGCAGGTCGGACTCGCGTCCCGGGTACGTCGTCGTCGTCGAGCGCGGCGGTGTGGGGCGCGTCCTCGCCGGGGTCCGCCTCGCCCGCCCCAGCCCGACCTCGGTCAGAGTGCGCGTCCCGCTTAGAGCACTCGGGCTGCGCGCCGGCGCGCTCGGGTGGCGGCTGCGCTCGTCGTGGAGTGGCCCGGAGTGCGGAAGCGACGGCCGCCTGTGTGCCGACTCGATCCCCAACAGCGGCAGCGAGCTGCTTCGACTGCGCACGCCGCGGCTCGTCGGCTGCGTGCGCCGCGGGCCGGCCTACCGCCTGCGTGGTTCGCGCCGATACAGGCGCATCGCGCTCACCTTCGACGATGGCCCCGCCCCCTACACGCACGCGATTCTGCGGATCCTGCGCCGCCATCGCGCAGACGGCACGTTCTTCCAGCTGGGCAACCAGCTCGGCGGCCGCGGGCCGCTCCTGCGCCGGATGCTGCGCGAGGGGCACGAGCTCGCCAACCACAGCTGGAACCACGCCGCCGGGCCGGCAGCCTGGCAGCTGCGCGCCACGAGCGCGCGGCTCCGCCGCCTGACCGGCTTCAAGCCCTGCCTTTTCCGTGCGCCCTACGGGGCGATCAGCTCCGGCCTCGTCGCGGCGGCGCGCCGCTTCGGGATGAGCACGATCCAGTGGAACCTCGACCCGCGCGACTGGGCAACGCCGGGCGCCGGCGCGATCGCGGCGCGCGTGCTGCGCGGCGCGCGTCCCGGCTCCATCGTCGTCATGCATGACGGGGGCGGCCCGCGCGGACAGACCCTCGCCGCGCTGCCGCGGATCATCCGCGGGCTACAGGCGCGGCGCTACCAACTCGTCACCGTCAGCGAGCTGCTTGGCTTCCGCTCGGTCTGGCAGCCGCGCTAGGGGCGCGCGAGGCGGGCCAGCCTAGCGGTGCCCGCCGCGCTGTAGTTGCTGTAAAGGTGCTGGTTGTGGCTGCTTTCGCATGCAGTCGCTCTCGCGAAGTGCAGAAGGGCGGACTGAAGGACCTCTCTTGCCCCAGGTCCCAGGAGGGGTCCTCGTGCATGCAGTGTCTTTGCCGAGGACGCCAGCACGCCTTCTAGCGTGCCGTCGATGTTGCTCGCCACCGTGCCCGTGTGGCGATGGCGCGGAAGTGGCACGCTGCCGAGCTGCGGTGCGATACTCCCGCGATCTCCTGGCAATTCCTCACTCGGTGATACCTCGCGTGTGTAGGCGGGTGGCGATGACGGCGCTCGCTGGCACGCTCGCTGCTTTGCCGGCCGCGTGTGACGCTCATGCCCGCCCGATCAGCAAGCCCCGGTGGCTGAATCGAGTCCTCGTGACCGAGTACTTCCCCGTTCCGGAACGGTGGTTCGTGGGACGATCCGTACGCGCGCCCGGGCTCCCCGGGCGGCACCGTGTCGACTGGCTTTACTCGGGAAAGGGCATCTCGATGGAGGGCGACGGCGTCGGTCTCGACGGTCGCAGGTATCACATCGCCGGGCTTGGCAAGGGGGGTTGGGTCAACGCGAGGGGTCGCGTGACCCGCCCGGCACGCAAATCGGGACGCTGGACAAACGGGGGTCCGTTCTGGCGCGTTGGGGGCTTCTGGCGAAGTGATGTCGGGAGGGTGACGTTTCCGCTGGCGTCAGGCGGCTGGTTCCGCGGGCGCGGCGTGAGCTACGTCCGGCCGCCAGCAGGCATCTCCTTCGCGCCCGGCCCGTCGCGACGGCTTCGCTACTACCAAAGCGTCGCCGTGGAGCCGCGGCTCATCCCGCTCGGTAGCCGCGTCTACATCCCCGCCTATCGCCATACCCGAGGGCGGGGATGGTTCCGGGCCGACGACGTCGGCGGAGCGATCATCGGGCGCCACCTCGACGTCTACCGCCCCGCTCCCCCAGCGCCAAGTGGCGTCCAGAATCTCCGGAACCAGCGCGTCTACGTCGTCCCGCCGAGGCGGTGAGCGACCGGCCGACCTGAAGCGCCGGAGTCCGGGATCACACCCCGGCAGGCCGGCGACGGCAAACCATCTCTGGGGACGACGCGACGGCGACGGATTGGCGGGCGCGCGGGGAGCGAAGATCACCGGAGCCCCGGCACGGCGTGCACCTCAAGGGGCTCTTCAGGCTCCAAAACGGTCGCAAGCTCGAGGACCGTTTCCGGTCCCTCTATGCGGCTGTGAAGATCGTGCCTGGGCCTACGCCCCTCCCCGAGCTCGAAGTCACCGAGTCTCTCCACGGGCAGAACGATTCGACATGCTGCCCAAGCGGGGAGCGCGTAACTCGCTACCGCTGGAACGGGAGCCGGATCGCCTACGTCCCGGACTCGAAGCGAGTCAATTTCTTCGACTGACCCGCGCGCTGTCACGGCATTCGCAGACCGCAAGCCACCGAAAACCGACGAGCCGTCGGTGACCGAGCAACTCTCGTCACGCTCGGGGTGAACACAAGGCCCTTCTCGCGTTCGGCAGCGCCCGTGCCGCTGTGAGCGACGTCGTCGAGA
>JACCUO010000232.1 GCA_013811765.1 Thermoleophilaceae bacterium
CACCAGGCGATCCAGTTCAAGCTGGCCGACATGGCCACGCAGGTGGAGGCCGCGCGCCTGCTCACGCTCCGCGCGGCGCGGCTCAAGGACGCGGGCGAGCGCTCGGACCTGGAGGCCGGCATGGCGAAGCTGTTCGCCTCCGAGGCCGGACGCACCTGCGTCGAGGAGTCCTTCCGCATCCACGGCGGCTACGGCTACTCCAAGGAGTACGAGATCGAGCGGCTCTACCGCGACGCGCCACTGCTGCTCATCGGTGAGGGCACGTCAGAGATCCAGCGCATGGTGATCGGCAAGAAGCTGCTGGAGCGCCACAAGCTGTAGCGGGCCCCTGGGCGGGGACGTCTGGCATGATCGTCACCCATGTCCGCCGCAGACACCAAGGCCCTGATTGCCGTCGCCGTCGATCGTCTCGCCGAAGAGATGCCGGCTTTGGGGCAGCTAAAGCTCGTCATCCGCCTCCAGCTCCAGGCGAAGGGGGGCGACGCCCCGATCTGGCGGGTGGAGGTCCCTGGCCCGAAGATCGACCGTGACCCGGCCGGGGACGCCCGCCTGGACGTGATCGTCCAGCGCCAGCAGTTCAACGAGCTGGCAAAGGAAGGGTCGCTGCGGGACTGGTCGCGCGCCTACGAGCGGGGCAACGTGAAGGTCACCGGGGACAGCGCCGTGATCAAGCTGTTGGGGAACGTGATCGGGCGTCAGCTGAACCGCGCGCCCTCGTAGACGGCGGTGGACACCCGCCTCGCCGAGCCTAGCGCTCGAGCGCGGCCCCGTCGTCGTAGAGCTTGACCACCCGGACCCCGCCCGGCGGGGCGGCCTCGACGCACAGCCCGCAGAGAATGCACTCGTCCAGGTTCTTCTCCACCACCTCGACGCCCGAGTGGCCGGGGGCGGCGAAGATGTCCACCGGGCAGGCCTCCTGAAGCTTCCGGGCCAGCTCCGGGTCCGCCCGCGCCTCCTCGGAGAGCTCGACGTCGATGAAGATGCCCGCCATCAGACCACGCTCCCGTCCGGGAGCGCGCGCTTCACCGCGTCGGGGATCTCGTCGATCCGCTCGACCACCGGGATACCGGCGGCCTCGAGGCGAACGATCTTCTCCGTGGCCGTGTCCTCCTTGCCCTCGACGATCGTGCCGGCGTGCCCGAAGCTCATGCCCTTCATCTCCTCGTCGTCCATGAACCGCCCGGCCATGAAGGCCACGATCGGCAGCCGCGAGTCGTTCTCGATCCGCCACTGCGCGAGCTCGGCCTCCATGCGTCCGCCCGGCTCGGTGTAAATGACGATCGCCTCCGTCTGCTCGTCTGCCTCGAAGAGCGGCATCAGCTCGGCATAGGTGGAGCCGATGATCGCGTCGCCACCTATCGAGACGGCGGTCGACACCCCGAGGCCCGCTGCGGTGAGGGTGGAGGAGATCTCGGTGGTCATGCCACCCGAGCGGCTCATCACGCCGACCGATCCCGGCTGGTAGGCCTGCTCGGTGTTGCGCGCCGGGCCGCCGATGCCGCCCATCTTGGTCACGCCTGGCACGACGAGGCCCAGGCAGTTGGGCCCGATGATGCGCGCCCCACGCAAGTTCGCAAGCTCCACCATCTGCGCCACGTCGCGGCGTGGGATCCGCTCCGTCACGATCACGATCAGCTTGATGCCGTTCTCGATCGCTTCGAGCACGGCGTCCTTGGTGAACGCGGGGGGTACCGTCACCACCGAGCCATCGGGCACCCGCCCGCCGTTGTGCTCGATCACCTGCTCGACCGTGTCGAACACCGGCACGCCGTGCACATCGCGGCCCTTGCGGCCCGGCGTCACGCCGCCGACGATCGTGGACCCATAGTCCAGGCACTCGCGGGTGAGGCTCACCGCCTCCCGGCCGGTGATGCCCTGCACGATAAGAGTCGTGCTCTTGTCGATCAGGATGCTCATAGGGCGACCTCCTCACCCTGGACGCTCGCCACAGCCCTGCGGGCCGCCTCATGCATCGAGACCGACCGGTCGCAGTACTCGATCCCGTACCGCCGGAGGATCTTGAAGCCCTCCTCCTCCCAGGCGCCCGGGATGCGGAATATGGCGATCGTCTCGCGGGGGTCCTTGCCGAGCTCGAGGCAGGCCTTGATCACGCCGCGGGCCACGATGTCCACCCGCGTGTTCGAGACGATCGACATCATCACGGCGAGCTTCTCGACGCCATCCTTCTCGAGCACCGCCTTCGCGAGGCCGCAAGCCTTCGCGACCGAGGGGTTGCCGCCGATTTCCGAGTAGTTGGCGGGCTTGCCCCCGTGTGAGCGCACGGCGTCGGTGAGGGTGAGTGACCCCCCTCCGGCCCCGATCACGAGGCCCAGATCGCCGTGGAAACCTACGTCCTTGCCCTGAATCACGCCCCGGGGGTCGGCGGCGTCGACCTCCACGAC
>JACCUO010000124.1 GCA_013811765.1 Thermoleophilaceae bacterium
TCAGTGCCTGCGAGGTGCAGATGTTGTGCGTGGCCTTCTCCCGGCGGATGTGCTGCTCGCGGGTCTGCAGCGTGAGCACGAAGCCGCGCTTGCCGTCCACGTCGCGGGTCTCGCCCGCGATACGCCCGGGCATCTTGCGGAGGAAGCGCTCGCGGGCCGCGAAGAACCCGAACGACGGGCCGCCGAAGTCGAGCCGGTTACCGAGCGTCTGCCCCTCGCCCACGCAGATGTCGGCCCCCAGCTCACCCGGCGGCCGCAGGATCCCGAGCGGAAGCGGGTCGGCCGCCACCACGAACAGCGCCCCCGTGCGCTTGGCCGCCTCCCCGAGCACGCCCAGCTCCTCCACGGTGCCCAGGAAGTTCGGCTGCTGGATGAAGACCGCCGCCGTGTCCTCGTCCACCAGAGCGGCCAGGGCATCGAGGTCGGTGGCTCCCTCGGCGGTGAGCCCAGCCTCCTGGACGCTCATCGCAAAGCCGACGGCGTGCGTGGCAAGGGTCTCACGCGAGTGCGGGTGAAGGCCGCGCGAGACCACCAGTTTGGTCCGGCCTGTCTCGAGCTTGGCGAGGTAGCCGGCCGCAGCCACCGCGGAGGGCCCCTCGTACACCGATGCATTGGAGACCGGCAGGCCCGTGAGCTCCGAGATCGCCGTCTGAAACTCGAACATCACCTGCAGCCCGCCCTGGGAGATCTCCGGCTGGTAGGGCGTGTAGGGCGTCAGGAACTCCGACCGGCCGAGGATCGAGTCGACGATAGCCGGCACGTAGTGGTCGTACATCCCCGCCCCGAGGAACGTGACCTCCTCGTCGGCGTGGCGGTTGCGGGCCGCCAGCGAGGATAGGTGGTCGAAGACATCCTGCTCGGGCCGGCCGTCGGGCAGATCAAGGGGACGTGACAGCCGCACGCCGTCGGGGATCTCGGCAAACAGGTCATCGAGCGACCCCACGCCGATGACGTCGAGCATCGCGCGCCGGTCGGCGTCGGTCGCTGATGTGTAGCGGCTCATCCCGCAAGCAGGGCCTTGTAGGCGTCCACGTCCAGGAGGCCGTCCAGCTCGCCTTGCTCGGAAAGCTTGACCTTGACGAGCCAGCCCTCACCGTAGGGGTCCTCGTTGATTCGCTCCGGGCTTTCCACGAGCTCCTGGTTGACCGCCGTGATCTCACCGGACAGCGGAGCGAACACGTCGGAAACCGCCTTCACGGATTCGACCTCGGCGTAGGGCTGGCCCGCGGAGACCGCGGCGCCGACCTCGGGCGGGTCGAAGAAGACGACCTCACCCAGGGCGTCCTGCGCGTACCAGGTGATGCCGAATACGGCCTCCCCATCTTCGACCCTGGCCCAGTCGTGGTCCGGGTGGTACTTCAGGTCCTCCGGGTAGCTCTCGGCCACTCGCGTTCTCTCCTCAGGTCTTGGAATACAGGGGCTTCTCGCGGATCTCGGCGTGACGCAGCTTTCCCCGGACGTCCACCTCGATCGCAGTGCCCGCCCGCGCCGCCGGCATGGGAACGTAGGCCATTCCGATGCCGGTCTCCAGGCAGGGTGACAGGCTGCCGCTCGTAACCGTGCCCGGTCCCGCACCCGTCTGCACGGGGTTGCCGTGCCGCGGGATGCCGGGACCCGTGAAGACGAAGGGCACCAGGGTCTCCCGCGGCTCGGCCCCGCGGAGGGCATCCGAGCCGATGAACCCCGTGTCGAGCTTGCAGCACCAGCCGAGCCCGGCCTCAATCGGGTTTCGCTCGAGCGACAGATCGTTGCCATAGAGGTGAAAGCACACCTCGAGACGGAGGGTGTCGCGAGCACCGAGGCCCGCGGGCCTCGCCCCCTCGGCCACCAGCGCGTCCCACACCGCTGGGGCGTCCTCGGGCGCCATCAGCAGCTCCACGCCGTCCTCCCCGGTGTACCCCGTGCCGCACACCAGGCACTCCACCCCGGCCACGGACAGCTCGGCCGTGCGCATCCGCGGAGGCAGCTCGCCCGTAGCCAGCCTCGCCGCCATCCGGCGGGCGTCGGGTCCCTGCACCGCGAGCATCGCGTAGCGGTCGCGGGCGTCGGTGATCTCGACGTCGAACCCCGAGGCCTGCTCGGCGAACCACTCGTGGTCGCGCTCGTGGTTCGAGGCGTTGGTGACGGTCAGGAAACGGTCGCCTATGCGGTAGGTGAAGAGGTCGTCGAGGACTCCGCCGTCCTGACGGCAGAGCACGGAGTACTGCGCGCCGCCGTCAGCGAGCTTCGTGACGTCGTTTGACAGGATCCGCTGCAGGAAGGCCACCGCTCCCGGGCCGCTGGTCTCGATCTCGCCCATGTGCGAGACATCGAAGACGCCGGCGGCGGTGCGAACCGCAACGTGCTCCTGCCGAATGCCCTCGTACTGGACCGGCATCTCCCACCCCGCGAAGGGCACCAGCTTGCCGCCGGCCGCCTGGTGGCGGTCAAACAGCGCCGTGCGGCGCAGGGTGTCGGCAGCGGGACCCAAGCCGCTCGGAGGCTAGATGATCGGTGTCGAGAGGCGGCGCGCCCGCCCGTGGCGGGCTCAGTCCTTCAGGAACGACGGGATGTCGATGTCGTCATCGGAGATCTCGAGCGAGGAGCGCTGGCGGTCGTCCATCGAGACGTCACGCCGTCGCGGCTCGCGGCGGCGGCCCGTCGTGTCGTCGGTGAACAAGGGCCCCCCCGAGCGACCATCGAAGCCCGTCGCGATCACGGTCACTCGGACTGCGTCTCCCATCCCATCGTCGACGACCGCGCCGAAGATGATGTTCGAGTTCTGGTCGGAGGCGCTCTGGATGATCTCCGCCGCCTCGTTGACCTCGAAGAGGCCGAGATCGCT
>JACCUO010000260.1 GCA_013811765.1 Thermoleophilaceae bacterium
GGGGGGCTCGCGCCCCCCGGAGCCCCCGCGCCGCTCTTCTCTTACGTCTTCCTCTTAAGGGTCAAGGGGAGCGAGCGCCCCGGCCACAGGGGCGACCACCGGCCCCTCCGGGGCCAGGGCCGCGTCACAGCTGCAGCCCCGCGGCTCGACGGCACTGCGATGGCGCGGCTACAAACGAGCCTCGCCGGGAACATCGTCGCTCTAGGCGACTTCTCGGAGGCCCCGTGCTTCCGCGAGCGACGCCAGCTTGCGTACCGCGTGCTCCTCGACCTGACGGGTGCGCTCGCGGGTCAGCCCGAACATGCGGCCGACCTCGTCGAGGGTGCGGGGGTGCTCGCCGAAGAGGCCGTAGCGCAGCTCGACGATCCGGCGCTCCCGGTAGGAGAGGTTCTCCAGCGCCTCCGCGAGGCGGCCGCGGCTCATGGCCTCGGCGGCGGCCTCGAAGGGAGACTCGGCGGTGGCGTCGGGGATCAGGTGGCCGAGCTCGGCCGCGTCGTCGTCGCTGCCGCCGCCGACCGGCTTGTCGAGCGAGACGGGCGCCTGGGAGGCACGCAGCAGGAAGGCCGCCTCCTCAGGGTCGATGTCCACCTGGGCGGCCGCCATGATCTCCTCGATCGAGGGATCGCGGTCGCCGACCGACTCGAGCCGGCGCTGGGCGCCATCGAGCTTCTGCAGCGTCTGGTTGATGTGGATCGGGATGCGGATGGTGCGCGACTTGTCCGCGATCGCCCGCGAGATCGCCTGGCGGATCCACCAGGTCGCGTAAGTGGAGAACTTGAACCCCTTGCGGAAGTCGAACTTCTCCACAGCCCGCACGAGGCCGATCGAGCCCTCCTGGATCAGCTCCATGAAGTCGAGGCCCTGATTGCGGTAGCGCTTTGCGATCGACACCACGAGCCGGAGGTTGGCCTCGGTCATGCGCTCCTTGGCGGCGAGATCCCCGCGCTCGATGCGCTTCGCCAGATCCAGCTCCTCGTCCGCGGTCAGCAGGCGCGTCTTGGCAATGCCGTCCAGGAAAAGCTGGAGGGAGTCAAGGGTCGGGTCGGCTGCGATGTTGGAAGCCACGGCGAAGAAGCTACGCCTGTGCTCTAAAGGGTTCCTAAGCGGGTGGCCGGAAGGGGGCGAAAGCCCCCCGCCTCACTCCTTGATCTCCAGGACCGAAAGAAATGCCTCCTGAGGCACCTCCACCCGGCCCACCTGCTTCATCCGCTTCTTGCCCGCCTTCTGCTTCTCGAGCAGCTTGCGCTTGCGGCTGATGTCACCGCCGTAGCACTTGGCGATCACGTCCTTGCGCATCGGGCTCACCGACTCGCGCGCGATGATCTTTGCGCCGATCGCGGCCTGGATCGCCACCTCGAACTGCTGGCGCGGGATCTGCTTTCGCAGCCGCTCCGCCAGACCCCTCCCGGCGGCGTAGGCCTTGTCCCGGTGGACCACCATCGACAGCGCGTCCACCTGGTCGCCGGCGAGCATGATGTCGAGCTTCACGAGGTCGGACGGACGCATGCCCACCAGCTCGTAGTCGAACGACGCGTAGCCCTTGGTGCGTGACTTGAGCTGGTCGAAGAAGTCGAGCACGATCTCGGCCAGAGGAAGGTCGTAGCGCAGCTGGACACGCTGCTCGGAGAAGAACCCCATGTCAACGTGGGCCCCCCGGCGCTCCTGTGCGAGCTCCATCACGGCCCCCACCGCCTCCTTCGGGCAGAGCACGGTGGCGCGGATGTAGGGCTCGCGGATCTCCTCGATCCGGGAGCGGTCGGGCATGTCGTTGGGAGAGTGCACCATCGCGTGCCGGCCGTCCGTGAGGGTGACCTCGTATTCCACGGTCGGAGTGGTGGCCAGCAGCGACAGGTCGTATTCGCGCTCGAGGCGCTCGCGCACGATGTCCATGTGCAACAGGCCCAGGAAGCCACAGCGGAAGCCGAAGCCGAGCGCCTGGCTGGTTTCCGGCTCATAGGAGAGGGCGGCGTCGTTCAGGGCGAGCTTGTCGAGCGCGTCGCGGAGGTCGGGGAAGCGCTCTGTGTCCACCGGGAAGAGCCCACAGAACACCATCGGCTTCACCTCGCGGTAGCCGGGCAGCGGTTCGGAGGCCGCTCCTGCCTCGGTCGTGAGCGTATCGCCGACCCGTAAGAGCGAAACATCCTTGATCCCGGTGATCAGGTAACCCACCTCGCCGGCCTTCAGCGAGCCCACCGGCGTCATACGGGGCCCGAAGAAGCCGATCTCGTCGATCTCGGCCTTCGTGCCCGTCTGCATCCCGATGATCGCGTCGCCCTTCTTCAGCTCTCCGTCGACCACGCGGACGTAGGCGATCGCACCGCGGTACTGGTCGAACTCCGAGTCGAAGATCAGCGCGCGGGCAGGGGCCTCGGTGTCGCCC
>JACCUO010000261.1 GCA_013811765.1 Thermoleophilaceae bacterium
CGCCGGCACCTCGCGCGTGTGGAGCTCGCCGGCGGGCGTGACGCAGCGCACCGACTCCACTAGCTCGTCGATCCGCCCATAGCCCGTCGATGCCTGGCCCGCAGAGCGCGTGGCCACCCAGCCCCCCACCGTCGAGAACTCGAATGACTGCGGGAAATGCCCCAGGGTGAGGCCTGCCGTGTACAGGCGCCCCTCGAGCGCGGGCCCGAAGACTCCGGGCTCGAGCGCCGCCGTCAACGAGTTGCCATCGAGGTCGATCACACGGTCCATCCGGGCGAGATCGAGCGAGATCGCCGCCCGATGCGGCCCACGCAACGCAGCCACGCCGCCCACCACGCTCGTTCCGCCCCCGAACGGAATGACCGCAACGCCGTGGGCGGCGCACGCGGCGATCACCGAGGCCACCTGCGCGCTCGATCCCGGCGCCACCACGGCGTCGGGAGCGCTCGAGCCGTCACCCGACCGGATCTGCACGAGGTCCGCAAAGCTCTTGCCGACCGCGTGCGTGACGCGGGCGGCACGATCATCCAGCACGTGCTCGGCGCCTACCGCCTGCTCGAGCGCACTACGTCCGGCAGCGGTGAGCCCCGAGTCGGGCAGCTCCACCTCCTCGAGCGACACCCGGACCCCCCGCTCCGAGCCGTCCATGCCGAGCTCGATCCGCAGCGCGTCGCCGGCCGTCGGGGGCAGCGAGATGGCGCGCTCGTCCTCTCCCCACCCCCACCAGCGCAACTAGTGGACCTCCCAGCCGCGAGCAAGCTCCTGGAGGCCCTCGAGCGCACCGTCGAGCTGGCGGCGCGTGGCGCGGGTCACCTGGAAACCTCCGAAGCGTGAGAGCCCGCGCAGCCGCAGCCGGGTCGTGAGCGAGACGACCGTGCCATCGTCGTCTGGCTCCAGCTCGAGCTCCGTGAGGGACTCGCTGAGAATCCGCTCGAACGGCGATTCCTCCAGCTCGTGGCGCCACGCGAGCCGTCGCGGGTGCTCGGCGTGGAGGAGCGTGTAGTCGGCGCGGAGGTTCTTGCCCTTCGGCGTGCCGAGCACCGTCGTCCATGCGCTGCGGGTGGCGTCCTCGACACGCCTCACCCCCGGCCACCACTCCGGCAGCCGCTCGGGGTCCGCCACGACGTCCCACAGCCGCTCCGGGGTTGCCGGCACGGCCCGCGTGCGCACCACGGTCGGCATGGTCATCCCTCGGGGCTCACCGCGCGCCCGCCCCGCGAGCAGGAGCCGCGGCGGGGACGGTGCTCACTTGGCGATCTTGCGCAGGTCGCGAATCAGCAGCAGGTGCTTGAGGTGGGAGGCGATGGCCGCGAGGTTCTCGAGCGCCTGGACGGCCTCCTTGCGCCGCTCAGGGTTCCGGGAGCGCAGTGCCGGCGCCAGTATCTGCTCGAGGAGGGCCGCCTCGCGGTCCGCCGAGGTACGGAACACACGGAGGTTGCGCCCCCCCACTCCGAAGCGCTTGAGCTCGGTAACGGCGCGGATGATCTCGCGCACGGTCTCGTCATAGAGCACTTCGCCGTCGCGCTTCTCGCCGCGGATCACCCCGTACTCCTCGAGCTCCTTGACGAGCGCGGCGTCGGCTCCGGTTTCCTCGAGGACCTGCTGGAGGGGATAGAGCGACTCTCCCGGGCGCACCGCGAGTGTGGCGCGCCTCAGGCTTCGCGGATCGGGGGTGTTGCCCTTGCTGATGTCCTCGTCGGCCCGCCCGGACGCGAGCTCCTGTCGGATGACACGCAGCGGAAGGAACTCGTCGCGCTGAAGTCGCAGGATCGTGCGCAGCCGCCCGACGTCCGACGGGGTGAACAGCCGGTAGCCGCCGGCGGTACGCCGCGGGGCGAGCAGCTTCTGGTCCTCCAGGTAGCGGATCTTCGATATCGAGATGTCCGGGAACTCGCGCTCGAGCTGCTTGCAGACGGCGCCGATCGTCAGGGACTTTCCGCCCGGGGACACGGGCCCGCTCCGGCTCTCCACGTCGGCCCGGGGGGTCACCGCTCGAGGTAGGTCAGCTTGTACTTGCCGACCTGGAGCTCGTCGCCATGCTGGAGGCGGTGTGACTCGATCCGCCGGCGGTTGACGTACGTGCCGTTGAGGGAGCCGAGGTCGTCGATATAGAGGCCGTCGCGCCGACGCACCAGCAGCGCGTGGTTGCGCGAGACCGTGACGTCGTCGAGGAAGACCTCCGCCTCGGGGCTGCGGCCGATCGTCATGTGCTCCCCCGCCACGCTGAACACCTCGCCCGCCCGGCCGCCGCCCGACCGGATGGCGAGGGTGTCCCCCTCGCCGGCCATCTGCTCGAGATCGACCGCCCTCAGCTCGCCGGTCTCATCGACCTGGTAGGCCTCGGTGTTCTCACCTGTCTTCGCGGCAGCCTCAGCGAGGAACGCGCCGCACTTCTGGCAGTAGTTGGCACCCTCGGCGTTGGCAAAGCCGCATTGCGGGCAGTGCATTGGGCTACTTGGTGCCCTCGCCGGGCTCGGTCTCGTCGGTGTCGGCGTCGTCGTTCCCCACCTCGGGAATCGACTTGCCGGACAGAATGTCCGTAAGCCGCTCCACGTCCGCACCGCTGATGGCGGACTCCCCGTCCTGGTGCTTCTTTCGCAGCCTGTTCACGAGCTCTGCCCGGAGGATGTCGATCTTTCCGTGCAGGATCCGGCGCTGGTAGGACACCTCCTGCTCCTCTTCGGTGTGCTGCGCGATCAGGTCCTTCAGCTCTTGGTCTGAGAGAGCTCCCAGATCCGGCACGGTGTCCATTGCACAAGTCCTTTCTCGAGGCGGAGAGCGAGTATAGAGCGAGGCGTCAAGTCGAGCTTGAGGGTCTGCGGAGAAAGTCGATCCCATCCTTCACATAGATAGCGGTGGCCCAGAGCGTGAGGAGCAATCCCAGGTACAAGGATGCGTCGGACACCCAGCTGTCGGTCAGCAGCGTCAGGAAGATCGCGAACATCACCGGCCAGACCGCCCACCGGCCGACCATGTTGATCTGGAGGTCCATGCCCTTTCGCAGCCCGACCTGGGTGAGCACGAGCATGAACAGCTCCCGCCCGGCGAGCGCGGCGAGCGCCCAGCGGGGGAGCAGCTCGAAGTGCCAGCAGACAGCCGCGCCGCAGAGCACCAGGGCGCGATCGGTAAGGGGGTCCAGCAGCGCGCCGAGCCGGCTGTACTGGCCGGTGAGACGCGCCGCCAGGCCATCCAGCTGATCCCCGACGGCGATGAGCCAGTAGAGCATCGCCACGAGGACGCCACGGCCGTCATCCGCCGAGAACGCGACGGCCAGGAAGACCGGCAACAACGCCAGCCGCGCGTAGGAGATCAGGTTCGGGATCGTGAACGGCCGAAGCGGCTGCCCCTTCTGCGTCTCGGGTGGCGGGCCGCCCGAGCGGTCGATGCCGAGCAGGCGCTTCTTGCTCAGGGAAGCTCGCGCCACAGGCCCGCGGCGGCGCCGGCCGCCCCATCGAGGGGAAGGGAGCGTTTCTCCTGACCTCGCCGCAGCTGGGCCTCGATCTCGCCTGACTCGAGCCCCCGTCTGCCGACGGTGAGCCGCAGCGGGCATCCGAGCAGCTCGGCGTCTGCGAACTTCTCACCCGCCCCCGCGTCACGTTCGTCGTAGAGCACGTCGAGCCCCTCGGCGCGGAGCTCATCGTAGAGGCGGTCGGAGACCTCGCGGGCCTCCTCACCCTCCTTGCCCAAGGTGACCAGCTCGACGTCGAAGGGAGCGAGGGAACGCGGCCACGAGATGCCCTGATCGTCGGCGAACTGCTCGACCGCGGCCGCCGCGATCCGTGCGGGCCCGATGCCGTATGAGCCCATCCAGATGTGGCGCTCGGTGCCCTCCACATCCAGGTAGGTGGCGCCGAGCGGCTCGGAGTAGCGCGTTCCGAGCTTGAAGATGTTGCCCACCTCGATCGCCGGCTCGATGCGGATCGTGGCGCCACTCGGGCAGCGATCGCCCACCACCACGCTGCGCACGTCCCGCCACGATGCGTTGAAATCCCGTTCGGGCTCAACGCCCTGCAGGTGGCGACCGGCCTCGTTTGCACCGGCCACGAGCCCGTGCAGGCCGCGCAGCGCCTCGTCGGCGAGCACCTCGACGGTCGCGCCAACGGGGCCGACATAGCCTGCCGGGGCGCCGAAGAGCCGCTCGATCTCCTCGCCCGTGGCCTGCCGGACCGCTCCACCGAGCGCGTTCTGCAGCTTGATCTCGTTCAGCCGGTGGTCGCCGCGCACCAGGACCAGCAGCGGCTCCCCGCTCTCGCGCAGCATGGGCATCGCCTTGACCAGCGCCCCGGCAGACACGCCGAGCTGTGCGGAAACCTCCTCGACCGTCCGTGCTCCCGGCGTCTCGACAGCCTCGGGTCGCGCCAGTGCCTCGGGCAGAGCGTCGACGTCCTGTGCCTCGGCGCTTGCCACCTCGACGTTCGCGGCATACCCGGCGTCGGAGAGCGCGACCTCGTTCTCCCCGGCGGCGCAGGGCGCCATGTACTCGTGGGCACCGAAGCCGCCCATCATCCCGACGTCTGACTCCACGCGGTACCACTCGAGGCCCGAGCGATCAAAGATGCGGTCGTAGGCGGCCACGTGTAGGGCGTAAGAGTGATCCAGCCCCTCGGCGTCGCGATCGAAGGAGTAGGAGTCCTTCATGATGAACTCGCGCGTGCGCAGCACGCCGGCGCGCGGACGGGCCTCGTCGCGCTCCTTCACCTGAAAGTGGTAGAGGATCAGCGGCAGATCGCGGTAGGAGCGCACCTCACGGGCGACGTGGAAGGTCAGCGGCTCCTCGTGACTCAGCGCCAGCACGAGGTCCGCCCCGCGGCGGTCCTTCAGCTTGAACAGTTCGTCGATGGCGTAGCGGCCCGTCCGCTGCCACAGCTCGGCCGGCTGCAGCACCGGCATCAGCATCTCGTGGGCGCCGATCGCGTCCATCTCCTCGCGCACGATCTGCTCGGCCTTGCGGTGGGCCCGCCAGCCCGCGGGCAGGTAGGTCCACATGCCGGCGCCCAGCTGCCGGACGAGGCCGGCCCGCACCATCAGCCGGTGGGAGATCGCCTCGGCATCCGCGGGTGACTCCTTCAGGGTGGGAAGGAAGTAGCTCGACAGGCGCGTCATACGGCGGCCGAGTCTAATCGTGGCGGGTCCATCGTCCGCAGGCGGTTCGTTCCAGCGACGCCCGCGCCGCTTACGGGACCTCCGACGTGAGGCCTACTCCCGGCTGAAGCGCCGGCCGGCGGTTGGTGACTCGCCCTCGTCGAGGGTCACCCGCTTGCGTGGAGCCTTCTTCATCGGGAGCGCCACGCCGTTCTCGAGCGCCTCGCCCGAGGCCGCGGCGGCCTCCAT
>JACCUO010000268.1 GCA_013811765.1 Thermoleophilaceae bacterium
CAGCGCAAGACCGACCGCGGTCAGACCGACTCCAGCCCACTGCCGGTTGCCCACCTCGAACCCGAACACCCGGTCGGCGAGCACGGTGAGAAAGACGAGGCCGCCCGAGATGACGGCCTGCACGAGCGAGAGCGGGGCGAGGGCGAGCGCGGCCACGTGCAGGGAGAAGGCACCGGCCGCCACGAGCATGCCGATCGCAAACCAGCGCGACCTCCAGAGCCCGATGGCGCTCCGCAGCGGCCTGCGGAAATCCACGGCCGGCGCGGCACACGCCCCGCGGTGCTTCAGCAGGAAGCCCACGTTGGTGGTGAAGGCGCATAGGAGCGCCAGCAGGATGCCGATTTGAATGGTCATAGAAGGAAGCGGCCGGGTTGGGGGCAGCTCCCGTAGCCGATGGAGGGACTATCGGCTACGACGAGTCTCCGCTTAACTACGTACGGCAAGCTGGCCGAGTGTCCTATACCCCGCGCCACGCAATTCATATCTCCGTGACAACTCAGCCACAGAAGCCAATCCTCTTTGTCGACGTCGACGGCGTGATCAGCGTGTTCGGTTTTTCCTCATCGCAGCAGGACTTTCCCGGGCCGTTTCACTGGGTCGACGGCGTGGCCCACTGCATTCCCGACGCGGTGGGCGCGCGGCTCGAGCGGCTCGCTGAGCGGTTCGAGCTCGTCTGGGCGACCGGCTGGGAGGAGAAGGCCAACGAATATCTCCCCTTCATCCTCAAGCTGCCCTTCGATCGGCTGCCTGTCCTGAGCTTCGGTGGGCGTGCGGTCTTCGGATCCTCGCACTGGAAGGTCGAGGCAATCCAGGAGTACGCCGGGTCACGGCCCGCAGCCTGGATCGACGACAACATCGACCAGACCTGCGAGAAGTGGGCCAAGCGCCGCGAGGCACCCACCCTTCTGGTGCGCACCAAGTCAAAGGCCGGGATGACCGATGACCACGTCGAGCGTCTGCTGCGGTGGGCCGACGAGGTGGCCCAAGACGCCGCAAACGCAGCCGCCTGAGCTCTCCTATTCGGCCTTATCGTCGGTGGCGGGAAGGTCTGCGAGCTCATCACCGAACGCGGCGTCGCCGTTGCCCCCGCCGGTGTCCGTCCCGAAGCCGAAGCCCTCGAGCTCGCCGTCCTCGGTGAGACCCAGTTCCGCTGCGAGGTCGCCCTCGTCGAGCAGGCCGATCTCGTCCGGGGTGTTCCGGCGGATCGCCTCCTTCGGCTCGATCTCGAGCCGGCGGTAGTGCTTCAGGCCGGTGGCCGCAGGGATCAGCTTGCCGATGATCACGTTCTCCTTCAGGCCGAGCAGGCGGTCGGTCTTGCCCTCGAGCGCGGCGTCGGTGAGCACCTTCGTGGTCTCCTGAAAGGAGGCCGCCGACAGGAACGAATCGGTGGCCAGGGAGGCCTTCGTGATCCCGAGAATGATCTCCGCGAACTCGGCCTGCTCCTTCTTCTTCTTCTTCAGGTCGGCGTTGATCTTGGCCATGTCGTGGCGGTCGACGAATGCTCCGGGGAGCAGCGGGGAGTCGCCCTTCTGATCCACGCGCACCTTCTTCATCATCTGCCTGACGATGATCTCGAGGTGCTTGTCCTTGATGTCAACTCCCTGGGACTTGTAGACCTTCTGCACCTCTTGGACGAGGTAGACCTCGGTGTCCGTACGGCCGCGGATGTCGAGCAGCTCATGCGGATAGATCGAGCCCTCGTTGAGCTGATGGCCCGCGGAGATCTTCTCGCCCTCTTCCACGAACAGGCGGGTGCGAACCGGGAACGAGTAGGCGTGCTCCTCACCCGCGTCGTCGGTCACCGTGACCTTCAGCGCCTTCTCGGTACGCTCGATGTTCGCGGTGCCGTCCACCTCGGCCAGCTTGGCCAGGCCCTTCGGCTTGCGCGCCTCGAACAGCTCCACGACTCGCGGTAGTCCCTGGGTGATGTCGAGGCCCGCCACGCCGCCGGTGTGGAACGTACGGAGGGTGAGCTGAGTGCCCGGCTCGCCGATCGACTGGGCGGCGATGATGCCCACCGCGTCGCCGATCGCCACCAGCTTGCCGGTGGCCGGGGCGATGCCGTAGCAGTGCTGGCAGATGCCCGTCTCGGCCTCGCACTTGAGCACCGAGCGGACGGTGACCGTGGCCTCGTCCTGCTTCTCGCCGAGGCTCTCCCTGAGCTCGTCGGCCACGGCCTGGGTGATCAGCGCGTCCTTGCCGAGCGCCTTCGCGTTCTTGACCTTGATCTCCGCGCCGGAGAAGCGGCCCAGCAGGTTGTCGTTCGGGCGGCCGTCGACACCCAGTAGCGGCATCTCGATCGTTTCCTTGGTGCCGCAGTCCTCCTCGCGCACGATCACATCCTGGGCTACGTCCACGAGCCGGCGGGTCAGGTAACCCGAGTCGGCGGTACGCAGCGCGGTGTCGGCGAGGCCCTTCCTGGCGCCGTGGGTGGAGATGAAGTACTCGAGCACCGTCAGGCCCTCCATGAAGTTGGCCTTGATCGGACGCTCGATGATCTCGCCCTTCGGGTTTGCCATCAGGCCTCGCATGCCCGCCAGCTGGCGGATCTGCTTGAACGACCCGCGGGCGCCCGAGTTGGCCATCATGAAGATCGGGTTCAGCTCGTTGAGGTTCTCCTCCATGGCGTGCCCGACCTCATCGGTGGCGGCGTTCCACTTCTCGACGACCGCCTCGTGGCGCTCCTCCTGGGAGATGAGCCCATCGTTGTACTGGCCGATGATCTCTCCGACCTCGCCCTCGTAGCGCTCGAGAATCTCCCCCTTCTTCGGCGGGATCACCACATCGTTCTTGGAGATCGTGATGCCGGCCCGGCTGGCGAAGTGGAAGCCGAGGTCCTTGAACGCGTCGAGCACCTGTGCGGTGGCGTGCGGCCCGTGGCGCTCCACGAGCTCCTGGATGACGGCGTTCGTGTTGCGCTTCTTCAGCGGCTCGTTGACGAACGAGTAGCTCGTCCCCGGGTCGTACTTGTCCTCGAGCACCTCTTCGAGCGCGCGCTCGACGCGCTCGTTGAAGATGATCCGGCCGACCGTGGTGAGGATGTGACCCTCGCCGTGGACGCGCCGGTACTCGGCGAGGTCGTGCAGCTTGACCATGCCGTGCTCGTAGGAGAGCT
>JACCUO010000276.1 GCA_013811765.1 Thermoleophilaceae bacterium
CGGCCCCGGCATTGGCAACGGCGGCAACTACACGTTCCCGGCCAGCGATCCACTTTCCACGATCACGGGTGGCGAGGAGGAAAGCCGGCCGGTCGCTCCCCACGCCGTGCTCGCGGAGCGCCCGGCCAAGAGCAGGGCGCGCGTGAGCCTCGACGGCGGCGAGTTCGATCTCGAGGACGGCGCCGTGGTGATCGCCGCGATCACCAGCTGCACGAACACCTCGAACCCATCGGTGATGCTTGGGTCGGGGTTGCTCGCCAGAAAGGCGGTGGAGCGGGGGCTGGAGCGCAAGCCGTGGGTGAAGACGAGCCTCGCCCCCGGCTCGAAGGTGGTCACCGACTATCTCGACCGCGCCGGCCTGACCGATCCGCTGGAGCAACTGGGCTTCAACCTCGTCGGCTACGGCTGCACCACCTGCATCGGCAACTCCGGCCCGCTGCGCGAGGAGATCTCCTCGGCGATAGAGGCCGAGGATCTGACCGTCTGCTCGGTCCTCTCAGGCAATCGCAACTTCGAGGGGCGCATCCACCCCGAGGTGAGGATGAACTACCTGGCATCGCCGCCTCTGTGCGTGGCGTACGCGCTCGCCGGCAGGATGGACCTCGACCTCCTTACCGAGCCGCTCGGCGAGGACCGCGACGGCCGGCCGGTGTACCTGCGCGACATCTGGCCCTCACAGGACGAGGTGGAGGCTGCCATCCGGTCGGCGATCGAGTCCGACATGTTCCGCAGGAGCTACGGCGAGGTGTTCGAGGGTGATGACAGGTGGAACGCGCTGAAGGTGCCCCAGGGGGAGCGGTACCTCTGGGGGGAGGACTCCACCTACGTGAAGCGCCCGCCGTACTTCGACGGGATGCCCGCGAGGGAATCCGAGGGCTTCGAGCAGATCACGGGCGCACGGACGATCGCGCTACTGGGCGACAGCGTGACCACCGATCACATCTCCCCGGCGGGGGCCATCAAGAAGGACTCCCCGGCGGGCAGGTACCTGATCGAGCACGGTGTGGAGCCGAGCTCCTTCAACTCCTACGGGTCGCGCCGCGGAAACCACGAGGTGATGATGCGCGGCACCTTCGCGAACGTCCGCCTGCGTAACCGCTTGGCGCCCGCAACCGAGGGCGGGATGACCATGAAGGGTGGCGAGGAGATGCCCATCTTCGACGCCGCCATGGCCTACCAGGCCGAAGGCGTGCCGCTCTGCGTGCTGGCCGGAAAGGAGTACGGCTCTGGTTCTTCACGCGACTGGGCGGCCAAGGGCCCCCGGCTTCTCGGCATCCGCTTCGTGATCGCCGAGAGCTACGAGCGCATCCACCGCTCGAACCTCGTGGGGATGGGCGTGCTGCCGCTCCAACTGCCCGGCGACTAGTCGGTGAGCTCGCTTGGGCTGGACGGGTTCGAGACCTTCGACCTGGCAGCGCTCGAGGACGGCGCGCACGAGCTGAGGGTGACGGCCACTCCTGAGGGGAGCGGCAAGGCTGTCGAATTTGACGCCCGGGTTCGGATCGACACCCCGAACGAGTGGCTCTACTACCGCCACGGTGGGATCCTGCACTTCGTGCTGAGGAGGATCGTCTCGGGGGCCCAGCCCGGCCCGGGCACACCAGCGGCGCGACCCCCGGACTAGCCGCCTCGGCTCACCGGCCCTTGAAGTCCGGCCGCCGCTTCTCGATGAACGCCCGCATTCCCTCCAGCCGATCCTCGGTGGCCATCGCGAGCTCGAGGAGACGCCGCTCCTGGGCAAGGCCCGCCTCGAGGCCGGTCTCCTCCGCGGCGAGCACCGCCTGCTTTGCGAGCCGGACGGCGACAGGCGGCCGGCGCGCCACCACCTGTGCCAGCTCGAGCGCCTGCGAAAGCCACTTCTTTTTCGGCGCCACCCGGTTCACGATGCCCAGCCTGAACGCCTCCTGTGCATCGATGCGGCGCCCGGTGAGCAGGAGCTCCATCGTCCGCTGCCTCCCTATGACCCGGGTCAGGCGCTGGGTGGCGCCACCCCCCGGGATGATGCCCAGCAGGATCTCGGGATTGCCGAGCTCGGCCGTCTCGGAGGCCACGATCATGTCGCACAGGAGTGCCAGCTCGAACCCGGCTCCGAGCGCGTAGCCGGACACCGCTGCCACGAGAGGGGTCCGACAGGCTCCCATGCGGGACCAGAAGCGGCCGGTGGAATGCGCGAGTGCGTCTTGGGAGCTGCGTTCGGCGAGCGCTCGGACGTCCTCGCCGGCGGCGAAGTACTCCTCTCCGCCCGCGATCACGATGCAGCGCACCGTGGTGTCGGTGTCCCACTCCTGCACCAGCGTCGCCAGCTGCTCGGTCAGTTCGGAACAGAGGGCGTTGCGCTCCTGCGGGCGGTTCAGGCGGGCAAG
>JACCUO010000277.1 GCA_013811765.1 Thermoleophilaceae bacterium
CTATTCGGATCGCGGGGGCCTCGACGACCTCGGCGCCCAGGGCGCGTAGCCGCCCCGCCAGGCCACTGGCCTGCGCCCGAGCGCGCGTGACCGCCACGCAACGGCCGTGGAGCGGTTGCCGCTCGCGCCAGGCGAGCGCGTCGCGCATGCCCGTCACGGCTCCGACAACCGTGATCGCGGGCGCCTGCACTCCCGCCTCTGCCACCTTCGTCGCGATGTCCGCGAGTGTGCCGGTCACCGTCTGCTGTCCTGGCAGGGTGCCGCGCTCGACCACGGCCACCGGTTCCTGCTCCTCCATGCCGGCCGCCACGAGCCGTCGCGTGATCGACGCGAGGTTGGCGATCCCCATGTAGAGCACGAGGGTGCCGGGAAAGCGCGCGAGGGCCTCCCAGTCCAGGGTGCTCTCGTGCAGGGAAGGATTTGGCATGGACGCCGAATCCTTCGAACTCTGGGAAGGATTTGGCATGGACGCCGAATCCTTCGAACTCTTCTCCGGGTCCTCGTGCCCGGTGACGAACGCCACCGCCGAGGCGGCATCCCGGTGGGTGACGGGAATCCCGGCGTAGGCGGGTGCGGCCACGCCCGAAGTCACCCCCGGCACCACCTCGAACCTGAGCCCGGCGGCGGCGAGCGCCTCCGCCTCCTCGCCGCCGCGGCCGAACACGAACGGGTCGCCCCCCTTCAGGCGCACCACCTGGCGACCGGCACGCGCCAGCTCCACCAGCAGGTCGTTGATCTGCTCCTGGCGCATGGCCGACTTGCCCGGACGCTTCCCCACGTAGCGCAGCTCGCACCCGGCCCTGGCGCCCTCGAGCGCGGTAGGGGGGATGAGGCGGTCATAGAGGATCGCATCGGCGGCGGCGATCAACTCGAGTCCGCGCGCGGTCATCAGCCCGGGATCGCCCGGGCCGGCGCCTACGAGGTAGACGGTGCCGTGATCCGCCATCGATCGAACGCTACCCGCGCGGCCTCAGGAGCCTGGCCACCGCTCGGCGGCCTCGAGCAGCTCGCCGGCGCCGGCGGCCAGCAGGCGTCCGGCCACCGCCTCGCCCAGCGCGGCCGGCTCGGTGGCATCTCCCTCCATCGAATCCCGGATCCACGTGCTGCCGTCGGGCATCCCCGCGAACGCGTCGAGTCGCAGCGTGGCGCCCTCCAGACGGGCGTGAGCGCCGACCGGTGTGCGACAGGTGGCGCCGAGGCCGCCCACGAGTACCCGCTCGGCGGTGAGCGCCGTCAGCGAGTCTTCGTGGTTGAGGCGTGCCGCCAGGTCGCACACGCGCACGTCCTCGGCGCGCGCCTCGAGCGCCAGGCAGCCCTGTCCGGCTGCGGGGGTCATCCGCTCCTCCGGGATCGCGCATCCGTCATCGAGCCCGAGCCGTTCAAGTCCGGCGCCTGCCAGCACGATCGCCTCGAACTCTCCCTCTGCAAGGCGGCGCAGGCGCGTGTCCACGTTGCCGTGCAGCGGTTGCACATCGAGGTCAGGCCGGGTGGCGAGCAGCTGAGCACGGCGGCGCAAGCTAGCGGTGCCGACGATTGCACCCGCGGCCAGGTCCCCGAGCGTGCTTCTGCCTCCCCCCTTGACGCAGAGGGCATCGCGTGCGTCGGCCCGTTCGGGAACGCCCACGATCGTGAGGCCCGCCGGCAGTTCGGATGGCACGTCCTTGGCGGAGTGAACTGCCAGGTCGACCGCTCCCGCGAGCAGTGCCTCTTCGATCTCCTTCACGAAGCGTGATTTATCGCCGCCCGCCGCCGGGCTCCCGCTGGGGCGTTGGTCCCCGGAGGTCGTGATGGTGACCAGCTCGACCTGCTGGCCCAGATCCGTCAAGGCCTGCCGCACCGCGCCCGCCTGCGCCACGGCGAGCGCGCTCCCGCGCGTGCCGAGCCTGACGGTGGCGGCGGGAAGGATCTGGCACCCACTACGGCCGTCGCCGGCGGCGCGTCTTGAGCTCGGTGACCTTCGCCGCTGCGGGGTGCCGGCTCTCGAGGCCGGGCGCCCCGTCGTCCAGTCCGAACAGCTCCCGCAGCGCGTGCACGTACACGTACGCGGTGTCCTCGCCGACCGAGCCCTTCAGGCGCATCGTCGGCTCGTGCAGCATGCGGCTCACCACGGCACGCGCCATCACCCCGAGCTGCTCGCGGTCGGCCTCGGAGAGCGACTCCCAGCGCGAGTCGTTCTCTCGCAGAACCTGTTCCACGACGGCGTTCCCGCGAGCCCGCAGGGACGCGATCGTGGGAACCACGTCGAGGCTCGAGAGCCAGCGCTCGAAGCGCTCGGTGTCCTGCTCGACGAGCGTCTGCGCGCGCGAGGCCTCGGCCTGGCGTACGTCCAGGGTGCGGGCCACGGCCCGCTGGAGGTCGTCCATGTCGAACAGGGTCACTCCCGGGAGGTCGCGCACGTGGGCGTCCACGTCACGCGGCACCGCGATGTCGATCAGCACGAGCGGGCGCCCTTCGCGCTCGCGGCTCACAACCTCGAGCTCCTCGCGTCCGAGGATCTGGTGGGGAGAGGAGGTGCAGCTGACCACGATGTCGGCGGCCGCGAGCTGGACGGGGAGGTCGTCGATCCGCACGGCTGCGCCCTCGAAGCGCTGGGCGAGGCCGATCGCCCGGTCGTAGTGGCGGTTGGCCACGAACACGGTGTGCACGCCGCGTTCGCGTAGCGCCTTCGCGGTGAGCTCGCCGTTCTCCCCCGCCCCGATCACGAGCACGCGCCGGGTGCTCAGGTCCCCGAGCATCTCGGCGGCCAGGTCTACGGCGACGGAGGAGACGCTGACCCGTGAGCGGCCGACATTCGTCTCCGTGCGCACGCGCTTGCCTGCCGCGAGCGCCTCCCGGAAGAGCCGGTTGGTTATCGGTCCGGTGGCCCCCTCGCCCAGTGCCAGCTCATACGCGCGCTTGACCTGTCCCTGGATCTCCGCCTCCCCGACGATCATCGAGTCGAGCCCGGCGGCAACACCGAACAGGTGGCGGACGGCCTCGATGCCGCGCTTGTCGTAGAGCGAAGCGGTGAGCTCCATCGGCGGGATCGCAGCCTGCTTGGCCAGGATGCCGAGCGCCGCGCTCTCGGCCTCCACGGTGTCGGAGGCCATCAGGTACAGCTCCGCGCGGTTGCAGGTGGAGATCGCGACGGCCTCGTGGATGGCGTCGTGCGCCGTCAGCTCGGCGAGCACGGCCGCGGCCCGCCGATCCGGCAGCGCGAGGCGCTCGCGCACCGCGAGCGGAGCGGTCTTGTGGGAGATCCCGAGGGCGAGCAGCTCGCCGCTCACAGGCCCTTCTCCTCCACCAGCTCGAGCAGCTCCGCCACCTCGCGCTCGATGCGTGCGATCTTCGACCCCATGATCGCCACGTAGATCAGGACCAGCGTGAAGAAGACGAGGTAAGCGCCGGCCACGTACTTGCCGGCCGTATCGAGCGCCAGGGGCGGCATCGACTCAGGTGGCGGCAGCTTCGAGGCGCCGCCGCAGCCGCTTGAGCTGCATCGAGGCGTGCTTGGAGGCCAGCTCGAGCTTCCACAGCGTCACGAACAGGAGCGTCACGGCCAGGATCGACACGAGGAAGGTGAGCCGCATCTCGCCAGGCAGGTTGCCGCCGGTCTGCGAGAGCACGCGCGGGTGCGTGTAGGCCTCGGCGAGGCGCACCGCGAGGAAGTTGATCGGAACGAAGGCGCCGGCCGCGATGGCGAACACCGACGAGTAGCGCGCCTGGCGGTCGGGGTCCTCGATCGAGTAGCGCAGCGGGTAGTAGACGCAGTAGAGCAGCCACACCACCAGGAACGACACGAGCACCGGTTCGTCCCACACCCACCAGTGCCCCCACGAGGCCTTCGCCCAGATCGCGCCCGTGGCCAGCACGCCGGCTCCGAGGATGATCGACATGTGGATCGCCACGTAGGAGCGCATGTCCCACGAGCGTTCCCCGGTGCGGAGGTGCTTGATCGCCATGATCCCCCCGGCCACGAACCCGCCGAGCGCCACGATCGCCATCGGCACGTGCACGTAGAAGATCTTCTGGATGAAGCCCTGGTCCGCGTCCTCAGGCGCGTAGAAGAACACGAGGGCCAGCGCCACCACGGTGGTGGCGACCGCGGCGATCGAGAGTGGCCTGATTCCCTTGGAGTACACAGCTCTCACATGCTAGAGGCTGGCCTTCAGACGCATGCCGAGGGGGGCGAGGTGCCACCCGGTCACGCCTTTACGGTGCGTGAGTCCCGAGGGACAGGAGGTCTACCATGACGGCTGTGCCCGTCGCGCAGCAGCACATGACCGCGGACGAGTTTCTGGCCCAGCCCCTGGGCGAGGGTCCGCGCTGGCAGGAGCTCGTCGAAGGTGAGGTCGTGGTGAACGAGCCGACCGCGCGGCACAACCTCGCGCAGGGCAATCTGTTCGCTGCGCTTCACACGTGGACGAGGATTCGTGCCGGACGCGGGCAGGTCTTCATCCCGCTCGACGTGAGGCTCGACGATCTGAACGTCTTCGCGCCCGACACCTCGTGGTACTCGGCCTCGAACCCGGTCGAATCGGACGCCCAGCCCCCTTACCCGCGACCCGACCTCGCGATCGAGGTCCGCTCTCCCTCCACCTGGCGCTACGACGTCGGCGCGAAGAAGGGAGCCTACGAGCGCCACGGCCTGCCCGAGCTGTGGCTCGTGGACACGCCCGCCCAGGGGGTGCTCGTCTTCCGCCGCTCGGAGCCGGGCGCGCACGAGTTCGATCTGGCGCTCGAGCTCGCTCGCGGCGACGCGCTCGCGTCGCCGCTGCTGCCCGACTTCTCGCTGGCGCTCACCGAGTTGTTCGAGACGGGCTGAGCGCCCGCTCGCAGCTCTGGATCGGCGGCAGCGGACGGCCGGTTCGGTAGTCCGCGGGAGCTCAGTCGTCGAGCAGGAAGTCGAAGACCGCGAGGGCGATCAGCACGAACACCGCGTCATAGGCGCCGAGCAGGCCCAGGAACCGCCCGAGGTCCTCCGCCGACTGGTCGCCGCGCAGCAGCGGCTCGGTGGCCGAGGCCGCTCCGATAAGTAGCGGCACGAGGAGCGGGAGCAGCAGGAGCGGGACGACCAGCTCGCGTGCGCGGGCCTCGACGGCCAGCGCCGACACGAGCGCTCCGACTGAAGCCAGGCCGACGTTGGCGAGCAGCAGGATGACCGGCAGTTCCGGGAACGCGCCGGAGAGGTCCGGGCCGAGCAGCAGCAGGGCGAATGCGGGGACCGCCACCAGCTCGAGCGCCATCAGGTAGATGAACAGCGCCGTGGCCTTCGCCAGGAACAGCGCCGTCCTGTCCACGGGGGCCAGCAGCAGCGCATCGATGCCACCCTGCTCGCGCTCGGCGGCGAACAGGCGGGAGACCCCGATCACGGCCGCCAGCAGCAACGTGACCCACAGCACCCCGGAGGCGAGCTCACCATCGAGCGAGTCGCGGTCGAGCCCGAAGTGAAACAGCACATACACGGTGACCGTGAACAAAGCCATCGCCGGGACCGACTCCTTCGTGCGCAGCTCAAGCAAGAGGTCCTTGCGGAGGATTGTCAGTGCCACGCCGATCACGCGTAAAGCGCTCGGGCGGCGGCCGCGTCCACCTGGCCGCTCGGTAGGGCAAACGCCTGCGATCCACCGCGCAGGCCGAGCGCCACATCGGCCTCGGCCAGCCCGCCCTCGACGTCGTGGGTGACCAGCACGCGGGTGCTTCCGCTCGCACGGCCGATCAGCGGCTCGAGCTGCTCGGCGGCCCCCGGATCGAGGTTGGCCCGCGGCTCGTCGAGCAGCAGGACGTCCGGGCGATGAAGGGTGGCCCGGGCCACCGCAAGGCGCTGGACCATCCCCTTCGAGAGGTCTCGCACCGGCTCGTCTCCGCGGCGCTCGAGCCCTACCGCCGCCAGCTGCTCGGTCACCCGCTCGTGCGCCACACCGTGCAGGCTCGCGTGGTAGCGCAGGTTCTCCCGCCCGGTCAGGTCACGATAGAGAAGTGGGTCGTGGCCCAGGTAGCCCACGCGCCCTCGCACCTCCCAGGCCGCGCGCGGAAGCTCGTGGCCGAGCACCCTGCAGGAGCCACCGTGCGGTCGCAGCAGCGTGGCGAGCACGCGCAGCAGGGTGGTCTTGCCGGCGCCGTTGGCGCCGAGCACCACGAGCGTGCGGCCCTTCTCGACGCTGACGCTGACGCCCGTGAGCGCGATCCGCTCGCCGAAGCGGCGCTCCAGGCGAGCGAGCTCGATCGCGACCGTCACAGACTCTCGAGCCGCTGCTCGACTGCTCTCAACAGCACCTCGGCGTCGGCCATGGCGCCCTCCAGCTCGAGCTCGGTGACCTCGATGACATCGTAGAAGACCCGATGGCGAGTCCGGCGCATGTCGTCGAGCCGGTCTGCCAGCGGCCGATCCAGCCCGAGCAGCGTCACCGCCTCCCGGATGGTGACGATGTGGCCGCCGGCGCCAGAGGTGATTCGGATGCCCGAGGCGAGCAACGCGGCCCCCATGCCCTTCAACATCGCTTGGTAGCACAACGCGTACGCGCTTTCGGCATCGACGCCGGCTATCTGCGCGCTGCGCATGGTGCTGCGGCCCTGCGCGAGGAGGCTTGCGGCCGCATCTCGGTCCGGCTCGACGGACTGGACACGTGCTCCCGTCACCGCTCGGCCTCCAGGTCGCCGATCAGCGGGACCAGGGCCCCTCGCAGAACCGTGGCCAGGAAGCCCGAGCCCTCGGCGATCCTGCCGGCAAACTCCGCCGGCCGGTACGCCGTCACGTCGATCTCCCTGCCGGCTGCGCGCCCGACTGCGCGTGCCGTGGCGAGCAGCTGGCTGCGGTCGATGTCACCCACGACGAGCAGGTCGATGTCACTTTCGGGGGTCGTGTGGCCCTCTGCCCACGAGCCGAAGATCGCCGCGGCCCTCACCCCTTCCGTCTCAGCGAGTCGCCGTCGAAGCTCGGCCTCCACACCGAGGGTCTTCTGCAGCAGTTCGCGGAGCGGATCGTGAAGAGGGGAGTCCACGGCCGCGGAGTACCGCTTCGTGCGTCCGATCAGATCGTGGGTGATCAGTCCGGCGCCCTCGAGTCGGCCGAGCTCGCGATGCAATGACGCTGGAGCTGCCCCGGTGCGCTCACGAAGCTGCCGCGTTGTCATCGACGCTCCCTCATCCAGGACCAGCACAGCGAGCAGGCGCGCTTGGAGATCGGAGCGGAAGAGTGGGAGAAGGTCCGGCGCCTTCGTTCGCATAAATGGGAATGCTATCCCAATTAAAGGAACTACCGCTCCAGGGTCTCCGCCGCGTGGCGCAGCGTGGGCTCGAGCACGGGCCAGGACTGCCCGATCGCCTTCGGGTTGCCCGGGAGGTTCACGATCAGGGTGCCGCCGCGGATGCCAGACACGCCGCGCGTGAGGATGCCGAGCGGAGTGTGCCCGCGGGACTCGGCGCGGATCGTCTCCGCGTAGCCCGGTGCCTCACGGTCGATCGCGTCGAGGGTGGCCTCGGGCGTCACGTCGTCCGCCGTCATGCCGGTGCCTCCCGTCGTGAAGACGAACCGGACGTCGTCCTCGTCTGCCAGCCGTCTAAGCGTGGCCGCGATCGCGCCGCGGTCATCGGGGAGCAGCTCGTGCACTGTTTGAAGCCCAGCTGCCTTGCACAGCTCCACGAGTGCGGGCCCGGAGAGGTCCTCGCCTTCACCGTTTGCCAGCGAGGTCGAGATCGTGAGCACCGCCGCCCTCATTCGCGCTTCCAGTCGGTCCTCCCGCCGGCCTTCTCGAGCAAGACGATCGGGCCGACCTCGACCCCGCGCTCGATGCCCTTGACCATGTCATAGACGGTGAGCGCCGCGACCGCGCACGCGGTCATGGCCTCCATCTCGACGCCCGTCTGCCCGCTCGTGTGGGCCTCGGCCGTGAGTGTGACCTCACCCGCAGCGGCGTCCACCCCGATCCGCACGTCTAGCAGCGAGAGCTGGAGCGGGTGGCAGAGCGGGATGAGCTCGGCGGTGCGCTTGGCTGCCTGGATGCCGGCAATCCGCGCCACGGAGGTCACGTCACCCTTAGGGGCGTCGCCGCGCTTCACGAGGGCGGCGGTATCCGGCGACATCCGCACCGTCGCACGGGCTGTGGCGCGCCGATCCGTGACGTCCTTGCCGCCCACGTCGACCATCCTGGCCCGACCGGATTCGTCGAGGTGGGAGAGCTCGCTCACGCCCGCCAGCGTACCGCTGCGATTTGGCAGACTGCGGGCTACGCCACCGCGCTCTGGCGCGCGGCATCGATCAGGTCGCGCACGGCGTCCTCCTCGCCCCGGCGCAGCAGCTCAACCGGATCGGGCTCGCCGTTCACGATCGACTCGAAGAACCGCTTGCGGTCCTGGTAGGTCGGGAGCGTGCCCTTGGCCCAGCCGCGGGCCTCGTTAAGGATGATCGCGAGCCTGGCGTAGGGCTCGCCGTACTCCTCGGCGATCTGGTTGCGGATCCGCTTGGCAAGCGCGGGGCTCGCTCCCGCTGTCGAGATGGCGATCGCCAGCGGCCCGGTGCGGATGATCGCCGGGAGGATGAAGTTGCACAGCGGGGGCACGTCCACGACGTTCACGAGCATCGCCCGCTTCTCGGCGTCCTTGTAGACGCGAATGTTCACCTCCGTCTCGTCCGTGGCCGCGATGGCCATGAAAGCGCCCTCGAGGTCCGCCGGCTCGTAGGAATGGCGCTCCCACCGGATCGAGCCCTCCTGCGCCAGTGAACGGAGCGGCTCGATTGCCTCCGGCGCCACCAGCGTGACCTCGCCGTTGCAGGCCAGCAGCCCCTCCACCTTCTCGAGCCCGATGTCCCCACCCCCCACCACCAGGCATCTGCGCCCCTCGAGCTTCAGGCAGGCGATGTAGAACGGGGTCTCGAGCATGCCCTCCACGCAGCTCTGGTCGCAGATCCCGCGACGGAGCTGGCAGACGCACTCCTTTCCGGCGTAGGCCTGGGCTGGCATGGTCCAATCGATTCTAGAGCTCGTACTCTGGATAGAGATGGAGGGCTACTTCACGGATGAGTCGATGCTCCGGATCGTTCACCGCGAGCGCGCGATCGCGCTCTCCGGCCCCCG
>JACCUO010000133.1 GCA_013811765.1 Thermoleophilaceae bacterium
CGCCCTCGGCGGTGCGCTCGCCGGCCTCGAAGCACAGGCACGCGTCCCAAGCGGCGAAGCGCCCGGCGTGGGCGAAGGGCACGCGGCGCCACTCCTCGTCGCACACCAGCAGCAGCGCGACCTCCTCGAAGTCCCCGCGGCGCTCGGCCAGCGCGCGCAGCACGCCCAGGGCCAGGACCACGCCACCCTTCATGTCGATGGAGCCCGAGCCCAAGTAGCGGCCGTCCTGGAGCGCCAGCGGGCGGTGCTCGGCGTGGGCGACCACCGTGTCCAAGTGGCCCAGGGCGAGCACGCGGCCATGGCCCTCGCCTGGCAGCCTCAGCAACAGGTCGGGCGCGTGATCGGGCGAGGAGCACGAAACCCGCTCGGCTTGGGCGCCCCCGGGCGCCAGTGCGGCGCACAGCGCGGCCGCCTCCTCGGCGCCGTGCACGTCTCCCGAGGGAGAGGAGACGGCCACCAGCGCCTCGAGCTCGCGTGGCGCCCGGCCGGCGATCTCCACGGCCCGGGCGGCCACCCACGGGTCCATCAGCGCTCGAGGGCTTCGCGCTTTGGCGTGGACCGCTCGCGCGCACCGCGCTCACGCCTGCGGACGGGTACGCGGACGCGGGCCTCGGCGCTCATCCGCAGCCACGTTATTCGCTGGGGACGCAGCTGCGCCACGCCCAGTCGATGGGCGTCGAAGAGCAGGAGAAGGCCGCTATGGGGCTTGTACGGTCAATGCCAGGTCAGAGACCAGGTCAACCTGGTCGACCAGCTACCGTCTGTGCTGTGGAGGTCACGGTCCAGGAGGCCAAGACGCAGCTCTCGCGCCTGTTGCGCCGGGTCGAGGCGGGCGAGTCCGTGATGATCCGGCGTGGCCGGGAACCGGTCGCGATGCTCGTAAAGGCGCCGGCAGAGCCGGGACTCCGCCGCATCTGGGGAGACTTGGAGGGTTCGCTTGGCCCGGAGTTCGACGACCTGCCAGATGGATTCGACTCCTACACGTGAAGCGGCTGCTGCTCGACACCAACGTCGTCGTCTGGCTGTTGCTGGGCGATCGCGGCGCGGTGTCCGAGAACGCTCAACAGGCGCTCACCGACGAGCACAACATCCCTTCGCTGAGTGCGGTCAGCGTCTGGGAGATCGCGATCAAGCGCTCGCTGGGGAAGCTGGTCATCTCGCAGAGCTGGGCCCAGGCGCTGAGGCGGCTGGACTTCGATCACATGCCAGTCACCTCCGAGCACGCCGAGCACGTGGAGCACCTGCCCTGGCACCACCGCGACCCGTTCGACCGCCTGCTGGTGGCGCAGGCGGGGCTTGAGAATCACGCGCTCGTGAGCGCCGACTCCCGGCTCGGGGCGTATGGCGTGGAAGTGATCTGGTGAGGCATCGGCTGATCGCTCCGACCATCCGAGCTGTATCAGCCCGGGTGAGCTCGCCGGCACTGCGGCACAATGGCCGCGTGGAACTGCTCGCCGATCAACCTGGCCGCTGACGCTGGTGGTGCTGAGCCGAGGATGAGGGAGCGGAGAAATCCATCAGGGCGCACCGCCGACCGGAATCGTCCCGACCCCGGTTGGAAGTTGAACGAGACGGTGCGGCGGCGGCGGTTGCGCGAGCAGGGCCAACGCCCGCTCGCGGAGAACCTCGCCGAGGGCCTGGCGCTGAGCGAGTTCCTCTCCGGCTTCACCGGCGCCGCCCGGCGCTGATGGCGCAGGCGCGGCTGCGCGAGCTGATCGAGCGGTTGGCAGCCGCAGAGGTGGAGTTCGTGGTGGTCGGGGGTCTTGCCGTCAACGCCTGGGGGCACCTGCGCGGCACCCGCGATCTCGACATCGTGCCCGACCCCGCCGGGGAGAATCTCGAGCGCCTGGCGACGGTGCTGGAAGCCCTGGGTGGGCGGGTGGAGGTGGCCGAAGGCAGGCTCGGCCCCAGCGCGATCAGGACCTCCCTGGCCGCCGACGACAGGACGTTGGTGGCCACGGAGCTCGCCCCCGTGGACGTGCTCCAGGGTCACCCACAGGTGCCGAGGTTCGCGGACCTCGATAGGGATGCAGTCGACGTTGACCTCGGTGGGGTCAACGTCCGGGTCTGCTCTCTGGACGCCCTACGCGCTATGAAGCAAGCCTCGAACCGCCCTCAGGACCGCGACGATCTCGAGGCCCTGGATGTCGCGAACAGCTAGCCGACGCTGCCGACCATCTCGTGCTGGATGAGCTGGTTGAGCTCGAGCGCGTACTCCATCGGCAGCTCCTTGGTGACCGGCTCGATGAACCCGTTCACGATCATCCCGGCGGCCTCTTCCTCGGACAGTCCGCGCGACTGCAGGTAGAAGAGCTGCTCGTCGCTGATCTTGCCCACGACGGCCTCGTGGGCCACGGTGACGTGCGGGTTCTGGATCTGGATGT
>JACCUO010000306.1 GCA_013811765.1 Thermoleophilaceae bacterium
ATGGAGCCATCCCCGGGAGGGGGCACTCCCTCGGGCCACGTCAGGAGCCCTCCCCATCCGGTGCCTCGGAGAAGTCGAGGTTCTGCGGTCCTTCCGGAGGGGCCTCGTACATGTTGGTGGTCGGCACATCCTCCCCGACGGTTTCCAGCCCGAAGTCGGCCATCGCAACCTCTCCACGGCCGCTCAGCAGAACGCCGAGCGCGACGGCACGGGCGTTGCTCGGGACATCCAGCACCACGTTGTAGCGCTGCCAGTCGCGCGTACCGTCGATCGGCCTGCTCTCCATGTTGTCGAAGGCCAGTGGCTCGACGCCTCGCGCCCCATCCACGCGCATCCAGAGACCCACCCAATCCTCGACGCCCTCGCACTGGACCGCGCCGGAGAAGCGCAGCCGCCGCTCGAGGTAGTTGCCCGAGGAAAAAGTCTGCATGAGCGTGCCGAAGCCGTCGGGCCGCCTGGCCGTGCACCAGAGCCGGGCCACGGGCTTCCCGTAGGCCGTCTTCTCGGTGAGCTCGTGGTCGTACTGCTTGGGGTGACTTCCCGCCATGTGCCATCCGATCATCATCTGTCTCCTCTTGTCGTGTGGTTGGTCATCTCGCAGCAAACTGCCGAGGCGCCCGCGCGCGTCGTGCAGCGCGCTCTTGACGGCCCCCTCGCTCACGCCCAGCCGGACGGCGGTCTCAGACATCGTGAGGTCGCCGAAGTAGTGAAGGAGCACGACCTGGGCCTGGCGGGGTGGAAGCGCTCTGATCGCGTCGGCCACGACCCCTTCGAATCGCAGCGCCGGAGGCTGGTCCAACGCGGCGGAGGGATCAATCAACGGGTCGGCTGCGACTCTCTCCAGCGCGCGTTCCTCCGCCTGCAACGTGCGCCACCTCGACCGGGCCAGGTTCGTGGCCGCCGCCGTCATCCAGGGGTCCAGCGAGTGGATCCGCTCTCCGCGACCCTCGAGCTGCCACGCGCTGACCAGCGCCTCCTGGACGACGTCCTCGGCGGCGATCCGCTCCGAGAAGCTGCCGCGAAGCCGCGCCACCAGGCCCGGGTAGGAATCGCGCAGGTAGCGATCGAGGCGAGGCTCGTCGGGGTGGGGGATCGGTGGTTCATCCATGGTCTATGAGGGTGACGCGCGGGACTGGCAAAAAGGTTGGGTTCACGGCCCCCTATCCTCCAAGCCATGTCCCAGGGGATTCTCTCCCGCGTCTCTCCTCGCCGCTCCCGACCGCTCGTGGCGGGCAGTGCGCTGCTGTTGGCCATCCTCCTCGCGCACGCGCTCGATCACGCCCTGCGGCAGGAGGCCTCGGTCCCGGGAGGGGTGTCCGCGGTCGGCGCGGCCGGCTTTGTGGCGGTGGCGGTGGCGCTTGGGCTGGCGATCGCAGGCCACCGGCTCGACGCTGCGGCGGCCGCAGTCGTCGGCTTCGGCACCACCCTGGGCTTCCTCGCGATCCACGTGGCACCCGACTGGGGGCCCTTCAGCCAGCCCTACTCGGACATCCCCGTGGATGACCTCTCGTGGGCGGCGATGTTCGTACCCCTCGCGGCGGGTGCGGTGCTGGGCGGCCTCGCTCTGTCACGCCTTCGCGACACCGAGTGACGATCCCGCCACGGGCCGCTCGACCCCGCCGCGTGCGCCGGTAGTGTCAGCCACAGTGGATCTCCCGGGCGCACTGGAGCGGCATTTTGGTTTCACCGGCTTTCGCCCGGGTCAGCGCGAGGCGTGCGAGGCCGCGCTCGCCGGGCGCGACGTACTGGTGGTGATGCCCACCGGTTCGGGGAAGTCGCTCTGTTACCAGCTGCCCGCGCTGATGCGCGATGACCTCACGATCGTGGTATCACCGTTGGTGGCCTTGATGCAGGACCAGGTTGAGGCCCTGCACGCGCGCGGGCTCGGCGATGCCGTGGCGCTGGTGAATGCCCAGCAGGACGGGGAGCAAAACGCGGAAGTTCTGCGCCGCGCCGTCGCCGGCCGGCTGCGGCTTCTGTACGTGGCGCCAGAGCGCTTCTCGTCGCTTGGCTTCCTCACGGGCGTGAAGGAGGCACGCGTCGGCCTGTTCGTGGTGGACGAGGCCCACTGCGTGTCCCAGTGGGGGCATGATTTTCGGCCCGACTACTTCCGGCTCGCGGATGCCGCGCGCCACCTCGGCGCGCGGGCCATCGTGGCGTCAACCGCCACGGCCACCCCGCGGGTCGCCCTCGACGTGGTGAGGCGGCTGGGCCTGCGCGAGCCGCTGCGCGTGGCCACGGGCTTTGACCGCCCGAACATCTCCTTCGCGGTCGCCCGCCCGGCCCCGCACGAGAAACGGACGCTGATCGCCCAGGCGCTGAGGCGCGAGGATGCGCTTCCGGCGATCGTCTACGCCGGCACACGCGCCGGCGCGGAGGAGATCGCCGAGCAGCT
>JACCUO010000315.1 GCA_013811765.1 Thermoleophilaceae bacterium
CCCTGTTGCCACTGGACGAGCGAGGCGAGGGTTACGGCGAGCAGGACGCTGAGCGAGATCAGCACCCCCCGGCGGCGGGACTCGCCCGCGCGCGCGTCGGGGAGACAGGGAAGCAGCGCCAGCGCGATCGCCGCCGCCGGCGCCACGTAGCGGACGTTCCACTCGAACGCGATCGGCATCCCCTCCTCCCCGGCGGCGGTCAGCGGGGTGAACAGATAGGCGAGAACGGTGAACGCCACCACGGCACCGAGCATGCGCAGCAGCGGCTCTCCACCTCGTGCGAGACCCAGCACAAGCAGCGACGCGTGCGCCAAGTTGTGCACGGCGTCGGCGAGAGGGGTCTCTGCCGGCAGGGCGGCCCGCGCGTCGGCGGTGGGCACCGCCCCGGGGGGCGTGGCCAGCACGCCCTCGAGGCCGGCCGGCGGGTCGAAGCGCGCCGGCTCCCCTCCGGCGCACACCACGAACCCGCCGTAGATCGCGGCCGCCACGTTGTCCGGATGGCCTTCGAGCTCACACGCCAGCTCGAAGACCGACGCGTCCAATTCGAACATATGGTCCGCGGCGGTCAGGCCGGCCACGATCGCGGCCGCGCTGGAGCCGAGCCCCGCCCCGGGCGGAATCTCCGAGCGGATCCTGAAGGAGAGCCCGTCGGCCGGCCTGAGCTTCTCGAAGGCGCGCACGCAAAGGTTGGAACGGTCGAGCGCCACGCCCGGCACATCACACTCCACGGTGAGCTCGCCGCCGGTCTCGGTGACCTCCAGCTCGAGACCGAGCGAGAGCGCCGCGGCCAGGACGTCGTACCCCGGTCCGAGGTTGGCCGAGGAGGCCGGCACCCGCACCCGGCGGCGGCGGTTCACCCGCGCTCCATGACCGCCGCCTCCACGCGCTCGATCTCCGGCTCGCAGGGGATCACCGAGGCCGCGCGGCGCATAGCCGTCTGAGGATCCTTGAGCCCATGGCCGGTGAGCACGCATACCACCCGACCTTCGGCCCCGTACTTGAGCAGGCCCGCCACCGAGGCCGCCGACGCGGGCTCGCAGAACACCCCTTCGCGCGCGCCCAGAAGGGTGTACGCGTCGAGGATCTCGTCGTCGGTCACGGCACGTACCTCCCCGCGCGAGGCGGTGAAGGCGTTCATCGCGTCCTCCCAGCGCGCGGGATTCCCGATCCGGATGGCGGAAGCCACCGTCTCCGGCTCCTCGACGGGCGCACCCTCCACCAGCGGCGCCGCCCCGGCCGCCTGATAGCCGTGCAGGCGGGGTCCGCTGCCGTCCTCCTGGAACCCGCGCCACCACGCCGTCACATTCCCCGCGTTGCCCACCGGGATGCAGAGCACGTCCGGCGCCTCGCCGAGCTGGTCTGAGACCTCGAAGGCTCCGGTCTTCTGGCCCTCGATGCGGTAGTCGTTGACGGAGTTGACGAGCGCGATGGGGTGGCGCTTTGCGAGCTCGCGCACCAGCTCGAGCGCCTGGTCGAAGTTGCCGCGCAGCGCGATCACGCGCGCCCCGTGCATCAGCGCCTGCGCGAGCTTGCCCGTGGCGATCTTGCCCTCGGGCACAATCACCGCTCCGCGCAGCCCCGCCCGCGCCGCGTAGGCCGCCGCGCTGGCCGCAGTGTTCCCCGTGGAGGCGCACACGACAGCCTTGGCACCTTCCTGGAGGGCCGCCGACACCGCCACCGTCATCCCCCTGTCCTTGAACGATCCGGTGGGGTTTGCCCCCTCGATCTTCAGGTAGACCTCGCAACCACTGCGCTCGGACAGGAAGGGGGCGGGCACGAGCGGCGTGTCACCCTCGTCGAGCGTGACGCGCTGCTCCACCGGGAGCCGGTCGGCGTAGCGCCAGAGGCTCAGGGCGACGACCTCACTCGAATACCTCGGCGATCACCCGGATCACGCGCGGCGTGGAACGCACGAAGTCGAGCCGCCCGATCAGGTCGACCGCCGCGCGGAAGCGCGACTCGAGCACGGGATGCATGACCATCGCGAGCCGGGCGTCCTCGCCGATGCCCTTCTGCACCACGGACTCGATCGAGACCCCCTGGAGACCGAGGATCTCCGCCACCTGGGCGAGCACGCCGGGGTGGTCCGCCACCTCCACGTGCAGGTAGAAGGCCGACTCGACGTCGGTTACGAGCGGGAGGCGCTCTGCCGGCGCCGGGTTGAACGCCGGGGGGATCATCGCCGAGACCACGTCACCGAGCACCGCCGAGGCGGTCTGGCTTCCACCGGCGCCGGGGCCGGAGAGCGTGATCTCCGTGATCGCCGGAGACTCGATCGTGACCGCGTTGAAAGAGCCGTTGACGGCGGCAAGGGGGTGTCCGGCGTAGAGGAATGCGGGATACACCTGAACGGCCAGACCGTCCCCGCGCCGCTCGGCGCTGCCGATCAGCTTCAGCGACAAACCGAGCTCCTTCGCATATGCGATGTCATCGGCGGTGATGGTCTCGATCCCCTCGTACGGGACCTCATCCAGGTGCACGAGGGCCCCGAAGGCCAGCCGCGCGAGGATCGCCATCTTGGCGGCGGCGTCCTTGCCGGTGACGTCCTCGGTGGGGTCGGCCTCGGCGTAGCCCAGCGCCTGGGCGTCGCGAAGGGCGTCCTCGTAGGAGGCTCCGGTACGTTCCATCGCGGTGAGGATGAAGTTCGTGGTGCCGTTGACGATGCCGTGGACCCGCTCGATGTGGGCGGCCGCCAGGGTCTCCCCGATCACACGGATGGCGGGCACGACGCCCGCCACGGCCGCCTCGTAGCGCAGCTGCGCGCCCGAGGCCCGGGCGGCCTCGAAGAGCTCCTCGCCGTGCCTGGACAGAAGCTGCTTGTTGGCCGTCACCAGGTGCCGCCCGCCGCGGAGCGCCTGCAGCGCATACCCGAGGGCGGGATCGGTTCCACCGATCAGCTCGACGATCAGATCGCTGCGCTCGAGGATCTCGGCGAAGTCCCCCCCGCTGCGGGTGAGCACCCCTGCGACCTCCGGGCGCTGCCCAACTTCGGCGGCCACCGCGTCCGCCCTCTCCTCAAGCAGCTCGCGGAAGGCCGCGCCCACGGTGCCGTGGCCAAGAAGCCCGACCCGGAAGGGCCGCGCCGGGCTAGCGGTCACGGAGCGTGAGGTCGTCGTAGGTCTCGCGCCGCACGACGACGCGGGCATCGCCGCCGCGGCAGAAGATCACCGGGGGACGGCGCACGGCGTTGTAGTTGCTGGCCATCGCGTGACCATAGGCGCCGGTGGCTGGGATCACGAGGACGTCGCCGGGGCTGGGATCCTCGAGTGCCGCCTCCCGCACGAGGACGTCTCCGGACTCGCAGTGCATCCCCGCGATCCGGCAGGGCGTGGAGTCTCCGAAGCGGGCGGCGAGGTCGGCCTCGTAGGTGGCGCCGTAGAGCATCGGGCGAATGTTGTCGGCCATGCCCCCGTCGACCGACACGTAGGTCCGCACGCCGGGGATCTCCTTGACGGTGCCCACTGTGTAGAGGGACACCCCCGCGTTGCCGACGAGCGAGCGGCCGGGCTCGCACAGCACGGTCACGCCCTCCGGGGCGCCGCGCAGCATCGCCTCGGCGTAGTCGTCGGCGGTCGGCGGATGATCGTCGCGGGTGTAGGCGATTCCAAAGCCCCCTCCCATGTTGAGCAGGGGCAGTTCGCCGATCTGCACCAGCACCTCGGCGAGCGCCTCGTAGACGTCGAGCGCGTAGACCTGCGAGCCGATGTGCGCGTGCAGGCCGCGCAGCACCAGGCCCGCGTCCGCGCAGCGCTCGATCGCCCGCGGCACGTGCGCCATCGGGATCCCGAACTTGGAGTCCGCCTGGCCGGTCCGAATCGAGGTGTGGGTGTCCGGCTCGATCCCCGGAGTCACGCGCAGCAGCACCCGCTGCGCGGCCCCGGCGGCGAGCCGCTCGAGGCGTTCGATCTCGTCAAAGGAGTCGACCACGATGTGCCCGACGCCGGCGGCGAGCGCCTCCTCCAGCTCGCGCTCGCTCTTGTTGTTGCCGTGCATGTAGATCCGGCCTGGCTGAAAGCCGCCCTTCAACGCCAGGTGGAGCTCGCCGCCCGAGGCCACGTCACATCCCAGCCCGACCTCGGCGAAGAGACGCATTGCAGCCGTGCAGGGGAACGCCTTGCTGGCGTAGAGGACCTCGAAGCTCTCCGTTCTGCGCGCGAAGGCGGCCATCGTGGCGCGCGCCCGCTCGCGCATGTCGTCCTCGGCGTAGACGTAGGCGGGGGTGCCGAACTCGCGTGCCAGCTCCAGTGCATCGCAGCCGCCGATCTCGAGCCTTCCCCCGGCGCCCAGGCGTGACCCCAGTGGATAGACGTGCGCCAGCCCGCCGGGCAAGCGTGACTCGCCGGCATCGACCAACGCCTGGTCCGCGTTCTCCTGGGTCATAGGCTTGGCGATTATGAAGCACGCCCCCCCACACCCACCCGAGTTGGGCGAGCACGAGGGGCTGGCCTACGCCCTGTTTCTCCCCGGCGACAAGCCGAGCGCCGGGGTGGTGATCCTGCACGGCGCCGGTTCTGCGAAGGAGAGCCACTTCGACTTCGGGCGCCTGTGCCGGGAGGCGGGGATGGCCGCCCTCGCCTACGACGCCCGCGGGCACGGCCGCTCGAAGGGTGCCTTCGGCCCGTCGGCGGTCGACGACGCGGTGGCCATGTGCTCACTGCTGAGGGAGCACGCGCCGCGCGTGGCGCTGCGCGGCTCAAGCCTTGGCGGCTGCTTTGCCATTCACGCGGCGGCGGCAGACCCCGAGGTCTCTGCCGTCGTGGCCATCTGCCCCGCGCCGGAGGACCTCCTGCGCCGCGGCCTGGACTCGGGCGACCTCCAGGGTTTCGAGGCCGACCGCGAGGCGCTCGACCCCTTCCTCGAAGACCTCGACCTGCTCGACGCCGTCGCGAAACTCGGAGGCAGGACCGCTCTACTGCTGCTACACGCCCGCGGCGACGAGCAGGTGCCCTACACGGTCAGTGAAGGACTCCACGCCGCCGCGCACGAGCCCAAGCGTCTGATCCTCTTCCCTGGCGGTCACCACCGCTCGCTGCAGCACGACCTGGAGGTTCAGAACCTCACGGTGCGCTTCATCCTGGCCGCGGGTGGTCCGGGCCGCGCCTGAGTCAGGGCCCCCCGGACGGCCGCGCCTGAGTCAGGGGCGCGGCTCGCCAAGATCGCGCAGCAGCTCGGAGAGTGCTCCGCCTGCGTTGGTCAGCAGCTGGCCGGCCCCCGGGTTGAGCGGACGCACCGCGTTTCCGAGGCCGCCGGTGAGCCCTTGCGTGGTGTCCCCCAGACCCTCGGTGAGGCGCCTGACCTCGCCGGAGACGGGCGTCTCCGGCAGTAGGCCGCCGGACGGCTCGGAAGTCGGGAGAGGCGCTCCCGGATCTCCCGTCACCTGCGGGAGATCTCGAAATCCGCCTCCTCCGCCGCCGCCGCCGCCGCCGATGATCCCTGCGGGAACACGGGCATCCAGCGAGCCGGCGGGTGTCACCGCGCCCGCCCCGGCTGCCGCCGTCCCGGGAGCAGGCACGCTCGCCACGGCCGCCGCGGCCGGAGAGGCGTTCAACGCCACCTGCACCGGCTCGTCCACCGACTTCGGGTCCTCAACGACCAGGTTGGCCACATCCTCGGCCGCTCCCGCCCCCGGCCAGCCCTTGAAGGCGACGAGGGCGCTCACGACGGCGAGCAGGAGCAGGGCTGAGGTCACCAGCACGGTGGTGGTGCCGAAACCGGCGATGTAGGCCTTGGGAGCGCGCATGTGAAAGTGGGTCCTGCTCCGGTGGTCGGCAGGCAACCGGGAAACCTTTAGCAACTCCTCCGGTCAGGGCGCGGCTCCTGCTGACCCGCCGGGAGCCCCTTCGCGAGAATGATTCTCGTTTACTCTGTCGGGATGGACCTGGCCGCGATTCCCTCACCGGTCGAGCTGATCGAACTCCCGGCCACCCAGATCGCGCTCGCCGAACTCGTCCTGCTGGCCGTGGCGGGAGGCCTGCTCGGGGCCTTCGTCGTGCTGCGGCGGCTCGCCTTCTTCTCGCACGCTGTCGGTACCGCCACGTTCCCCGGCCTCGTCGTGGCGGACGCCACGGGATTCAGCGCGACCGTGGCGGGCCTCTGTGTCGCGGTCGGCTACGCCGGCGGCGTCGAGCGGGCTTCTCACACGGGCCGCGCCCCTGGAGACACGGCCACGGGCCTGCTGCTCGTGGCGGCCCTCGCGGGTGGGATCATCCTGGCCAGCGACGTGTTCGAGTCGGGGGCGGCGGTGGACCGGCTTCTGTTCGGGACGGCGATCGGGCTCGACGGGGGCGATCTGGCGCTCTCCGGAGTCGCCGCGCTGCTCGCCGTGGCCGGAACGGTGCTGCTCGGCCGGGCCTGGACAGCCGGGGGCTTTGATTCTGTCTCAGCGCCTCTCCTCGGAGTTCCGGCGCGGCGCGCCGACCTGCTGCTTCTGCTTCTCGTGGCCCTGTCCGCCGTGGCGGCCCTGCCGGCGGTGGGGGCGCTGCTCGTGACCTCGATCTTCGTAGTGCCCGCGGCGGTGGCCCGGCTGTTCACGCGCGATATGCGGGGCCTGCTCCTGTGGTCCATGGCCGTGGCGGCAGCACAGGGAACGCTCGGCCTCTATCTGTCGATCTGGCTGGACGTGCCACCCGGGCCCGCGGTGGCCGTGCTCGGAGCGGGGGTCTACGCCCTGTGCGCGACGGGCATCGGAGCTCGCAGCCGGCTCCCCGGCGCGGAGGCGGCGTAGGTGGCGCCGCCACCCGCCGTGGCTGCGCACGGCCTGTCCCTCGGATACGGGGCCGGGCCCGCGCTCGAGGGCGTGCACTTCGAGGCGGCAGCCGGGACTACGCTCTGCGTCCTGGGGCCAAACGGCGGGGGCAAGACCACGCTCTTCCGGGCTCTGATAGGTGACCTGCGCCCGCTCGCCGGCGACGTGCACGTCGCGGGCCGGCCCGCATACCTGGCCCAGACCGAGCGCACCCGGCTGGACTTCCCGGTGAGTGCCCTTGACGTGGCATTGATGGGCTCCCTGGCGAGCGGTCGCTGGTGGCTTCCGCCGCGCCGCGCCGAGCGCCACGCCGCCCTTGCCGCCCTCGAGCGCGTGGGTCTGGCAGCACAGGCCGACACCCTGTTCGGGGAGCTTTCGGGCGGGCAGCGCCGCCGGGCGCTGCTGGCGCGCGCGCTGACCCAGGACGCTGCGGTGCTGCTACTCGACGAGCCCTTCGCCGGAGTCGACCCCGCCAGCGCCGAGCTCATGACGGCCGTGTTCGATGAGTTGCGATCCGAGGGCCGGACGCTACTGGTGTCCACCCACGACGTGGAGAGCGCCCGTTCCTTCGATCTCGTGCTGTGCCTGAACGGTCTTCAGGTGGCATTCGGTGCTCCCGGGGAGTCACTCGGCCGCGAGGTGCTCGAGACCACCTACGGCAGCGACCTCGTGATCCTGGAGGAGGCGCCCGAGCGCCCCGTGCGGGCGATCACGGTCCAGCATCACGAGCACTGACGCCATGGACCCCCTCGACATCCTCCTCGACCCCCTGCGCTCGGGCATCGAGCGTCGCGCGCTCGCGGAGGTGATCCTGCTCGGCGGGATCTGCGGAGCTCTCAGCTTCTGGATCATGAGCTTCCGGCTCAGCTACCCGGCCGAGTCGCTGGCCCACGGGCTTCTCCCCGGCTTGGTGCTCGCCTCCCTCGCGGGTGTGCCGCTTCTGCTCGGCGGCACCTGCGGCGTGGCCCTGGCCGCAGGTCTCGTGGCGCTTGCCAGTAGTGATCCCCGGGTCGGAGCCGACTCCGCCACCGCGGTGGTCGTGACCGGGATGTTCGGGCTCGGCGCGCTGCTCGCGCTCTCGCCCGATGCGCCCGCGCGGCTCGAGGAACTGCTATTCGGGGACCCCCTGGGAGTGACCGACTCCGACCTGCTCGCCTCCACGGCGCTGGCCACGCTGGGGGCGGGGACACTGGCCGCCCTGCACCGCCCGCTGTGCGCTGTGGCCTTCGACTCCCCGGGCGCCGGGGCGCTCGGCCTCCGTCCGGGGGCCGTGCGGCTCGCGCTGATGATGCTGCTCGCGGCAGCCGTGGCGGTGGCGGTGCAGGGACTCGGGAGCCTGCTGGTGCTCGCCGTCCTGGTTGCGCCGGCCGTGGCCGTACGCAGCCGCGCGTCGGGCCCAGGCCGGGCGATGCTGAGCGGTGTTCTGGTC
>JACCUO010000329.1 GCA_013811765.1 Thermoleophilaceae bacterium
GGGCGGGGGCGGGCGTATCCGCCCTCCTCGCGGAGGCCGAGCGGGCCGGCGACGGCGTGGCGGGCGCCGACGCGGAGCTCGACGCGCTCGTACAGCGCCTGCGCAGCGTGCGGCTCGAGGCGGAGGACCTCGGCAATGATCTCTGGCGCTATCTAGGTGGCCTGGAAGCAGACCCCGCCCGGCTGCACGGGCTCGAGGAGCGCCTCGAGGCATATAACCGCGTGAAGCGAAAGCACGGCGGGGGCGTGGCGGAGGTGCTGGAGCACGCGCGGAGGTGCACTGTCGAGCACGAGCGGCTTGAGAGGGCCGAGCTCACGCTGGAGCGCGCCGAGCAGGAGCTGGCCGAAGCCGTGGCCGGGCTCACCGAGCTCGCCTCCCGGCTCTCTGCGGCACGGCGGGAAGCCGCACCCGAGCTGGCACGGCGGGTCGTGGAGGAGCTGGCGGGCCTAGCCATGGATGGTGCGGGCTTCACCGTGGAGCTCGAGCCGCTCCCGGAGATCGGATCCGCGGGCGCCGAACGCGTGGACTTCATGCTCGCGTCCAATCCGGGCGTGCCGGCTGCGCCTGTGCGCGAGAGCGCTTCCGGCGGGGAGCTCTCGCGCGTGATGCTCGCGCTGATGAGCGCCGCGGGCGCAGGTGGCTCGCCGACGCTCGTCTTCGACGAGGTGGACTCCGGGGTAGGCGGCCAGACGGCACGCGCCGTCGGGGCGCGCCTGCGGGCGCTCGGCGCCGGCCGGCAGGTGCTGTGCATAACCCACCTGCCGCAGATCGCAGCGCTCGCAGAGCACCACTTCAGGATCGAGAAAACGGCCACCGGGGAGGTCGCCCGCGCCAGCGTGGAGCGCCTCGGAGACGGCGGTGTCGTGGAGGAGCTCTGCCGGATGCTCGGCGCCGACACCTCGGATGCCGGCGCGCGCCGGCACGCCAAGGAGCTCCTCGCGGCGGCCTGATGCCCCTGGCCCCCGATCGTATCCGCGAAGGCCGCTACCCTCATCTCGTGCTGTCAGGTCCGGTTCGCTCGGTTGCCTCCCTCGCCGAGTGGACCCCTCTTCGGAGCGAGGGCGCCCGCGCCCGGAGGGGCGGGTGACTGGCACCCGCTTCATCTTCGTCACCGGCGGCGTGGTGTCGTCCCTCGGCAAGGGGATAGCCGCGGCGTCGATCGGTCAGCTGCTCGTCTCGCGGGGCCTGTCGGTCTCCCTTCAGAAGTTCGACCCCTACATCAACGTCGATCCGGGCACGATGAGCCCCTTCCAGCACGGCGAGGTGTTCGTGACCGAGGACGGCGCGGAGACCGACCTCGACCTCGGCCACTACGAGCGCTTCACCGACGTTAACTCCACACGCGGGTCAAACGTGACCACCGGGGCCATCTACGACGCGGTCATCCGCCGCGAGCGCCGCGGGGACTATGCCGGTGGCACCGTGCAGGTGATCCCCCACATAACGGACGAGATCAAGAGCCGCATCCGCAGGGTGGCCGAGGCCGAGGAGGTGGACTTCGTGATCACCGAGATCGGCGGGACCGTGGGGGACATCGAGTCGCTTCCGTTCCTCGAGGCGCTCCGTCAGTTCCAGGTCGACGAGGGGCGCGAGCGCTGCATGTTCCTGCACCTCACGCTCGTCCCGTACCTGGGCCATGCCGGTGAGCTGAAGACCAAGCCGACCCAGCATTCTGTCCAGGAGCTTCGGCGGATCGGCATCCAGCCGGACATGGTGATGTGCCGCAGCGAGGAATCCGTGTCGCGTGAGATCCGGGAGAAGATCGCCCTGTTCGTGAACCTCCCGGTCGAATCGGTCGTGTCCGCCCGGGACGTCGACTCGATCTACAAGGTGCCGCTCTACTTTCGTGCCGAGGGCGTGGATGACCAGGTGCTCGAGCACTTCGGGATCGAGACCGAGTCGCCCGACCTCTCCGGGTGGGAAGCGCTCGTCAAGCGCTACGACACCGAGGGGCCGCTCGTGCGGATCGGCCTGGTCGGCAAGTACACAAAGCTTGCGGACGCCTACCTGTCGGTGATCGAGGCGCTTGGCCACGCCGGCGCCCACCACGGCTGCAAGGTGGACGTGCGATGGGTGGACTCCGAGGGCCTCACCAGCGGCGAGACCCCCGAAGACCTGGACGAGTGCCACGGCATCCTGATACCCGGAGGGTTCGGCCTGCGCGGGATCGAGGGCAAGATCCGCGCCGCCCGGTACGCGCGCGAGAACCGGGTGCCCTACCTGGGAATCTGTCTCGGGATGCAGATCGCCGTGTCCGAGTTCGCGCGTCACATGGCGGACATGGACGGGGCCAACTCGACCGAGTTCGACCCCGAGACCCCTTTCCCGGTGGTCGACCTGCTGCCCGAGCAGAAGGAGGTGCGCGACATGGGAGGGACCATGCGCCTGGGGGCAGACCCCGTGAAGCTGCACGAGGGCACGCGCGCTCGCGAGGTCTACGGCGAACCGGTGATCTACGAGCGCCACCGCCACCGCTACGAGGTCAACAACCACCTTCGCCGGCGCCTGGAGGCCGCGGGCCTCGTCTGCTCGGGTACCTCGCCGGACGACCGGCTCGTGGAGCTGGTCGAGCTGCCGGACCACCCGTTCTTCCTCGCCTCGCAATTTCACCCCGAGTTCAAGTCCCGCCCGCTGCGCCCGCAGCCGCTGTTCCGTGAGTTCGTGGGGGCCGCACTGCGCCGGGCCGGTGAAGAGGCGCCGGAGGTTGAGCCGTCCGTGGTGGCGAGCGAGCCGCTCGACGCCGAATCCCGGGCGTGACGCAAGCCCCCACTGCGGGCCCGAGCACCGCGGCCGGCCCCGCCCTGAAGCCGCCACCGGCCCGCGCCGAAGAGCGTGACCGGCTGGCGGAGGACTTCGTACGCCTGTGCGAGATCGAGAGCCCGTCCGGAAGCGAGCGGGAGATGGCCGACGCCGTCTCGGCGGAGCTGCGCGCCGCCGGAATCGAAGTGCACGAGGACGAGAGCGGGCGAGCCACCGGGTCGCAGGCCGGAAACCTGCTGGCCCGGCTACCGGGACCCGAGGGCGCGCGCACGATCCTGCTCTGTGCCCATCTCGACACGGTGCCGCTCGCGGCCCCCGTGCAGGTCTTGCGTGAGGCCGGCGCCTTCCGCAACGCGCACGAGGCGATCCTCGGCGCAGATAACAAGGCCGCTGTGGCGGTGCTGCTCGGGGTGGGGCGGCGGCTCGCCGCCGAGGGCTCTCCGGTGGGAGTCGAGCTGCTCTTCACCACCTGCGAGGAGCTGGCGCTGCGCGGGGTCAAGGAGGTCGACCGCACCGCCCTTCACGCCGAGTTCGGGTTCGTATTCGACCACGCGAGCCCGATCGGGGAGCTGATCGTGGCGGCGCCCACCTACTACCGGGTCGAAGCCCGGTTCCACGGAGCAGCGGCTCACGCGGGTATCCGGCCCGAGGACGGTCGCAGCGCGATCGGCGCGGCCGTCACGGCGCTCGCCGGGTTGCCCACGGGCCGGCTGGACTCCGAGACCACGGCGAACATAGGCGTGATTGAGGGGGGAAGCGCGGCAAACGTGGTGGCAGAGCACTGCCGCCTCGAGCTCGAGGTCCGCAGCCTCGATGACGAGCGGGCGAGCTCGGTGGTCGGGGAGGTGGTCGACCGTATGGCCGAGGCGGCCAGCGAGGCGGAGTGCGATGTGGAGACGACCGTGGAGCAGCTCTTTCGCGCGTACCGGCTGGCGCGCTCCACCCCTGTGGTCCGGGCGGCCGCGGCGGCGCTCGAGGCGGGCGGGATCGAGCCCATCTACGTGGCCACGGGAGGAGGAAGCGACGCCAGCGCGCTGATCGCCGCCGGCCTGCCGGTCCTCAACGTGGCCAACGGCACCGAGCGCAACCACCAGCCTGACGAGTCGGTCACCGTGGAGGCACTCGAGACGGTGCTCGATCTGACGTTCGCGATAATCGCCCGATCGGCGGAGGTCTAGGTGGGCTTCGAGCGGATCGCCAGCGAGGAGATCTGGCAGGGCCACATCGGGGGCGTGCGGATCGACACCTTCCGCTACGAGGACGGCGAGGAGGCCACGCGCGAGATCGTGACCCACCCGGGCGCCGTCACCGTTCTGCCCTTTGACCCCCCATCACGGGGGGTAGGCGGCGGGCACGTCTGGCTGGTGCGCCAGCCACGCGAGCCGGTGGGGGAGCAGGCGCTGCTGGAGCTGCCGGCCGGCAAGATCGACGTGGAGGGGGAGGATCTCCTGGAGACGGCCAAGCGCGAGCTGGCGGAGGAGATCGGCATGGGCGCGCGAGCGTGGCGGCACCTGGTGAGCTTCTACAACTCGCCGGGCCTGCTCTCCGAGGAGAACCACCTGTTCCTCGCCGAGGGTCTCTACGAGCAGAGCGCGGACTCCGGGGAGGAAGAGCGCATCGAGATCGTGCAGCTGCCGGTCGCCGACCTCGACGCGACAATCCCGACCCTCAAGGACGCAAAGACACTGATCGGACTGCTCTGGCTGCGCAGCTTCGTGCTCGGGAGCTGACCCAGGGCCCACGGAAGCCTCGTCCGTCAAGGGATTCGCGGGGCCGACGCGAAAGGGTTGGGCGTGGCCACCATGGCGCGACCGGCCGACGTACGCCCATTCGAGCACCTCGTGCTGGACTTTCTCGCCTATCTCGAGTTCGAGCGGGGGCTCTCGCGCAACACGCTCGAGGCCTACCGCTCCGACCTGTTGCAGTTCGGGCGCTTCCTCGAGCAGAGGGGAGTGAGCGTGGTGGAAGCCGACGGCGCGGCCGTGGGCGACTTCCTCTCGGCGTTGGGCGGGACGGACGGTGGCGTTGCCGCTCCGGCGACCATCCACCGCAAGGCTGCCTGCCTGCGCTCCTTCTACCGCCACCTGCGCCGCGAGGGCATCCGCGAGTCTGACCCGACCGCAAGCCTTAGCTCCCCGCGCCGTGGCCGGCGCCTCCCGCAGGTCCTCACCCGAGGCGAGGTTGCCCACCTGCTCGCCCAGCCCCGTGGCACCGCGCCGACCGATCTGCGTGACCGCGCCCTGCTCGAGCTGATGTACGCCTGCGGCCTGCGCGCCTCGGAGGCGACCGGCCTGGAGGTGGGCCACGTGGACCTCGAGGATCTGGTGCTGCGAGCCCAGGGGAAGGGCTCCAAGGAACGGCTGGTGCCGGTGGGAAAGGCGGCGGCCGACGCCGTGGGCCGGTATCTCGAGCGGGGCCGCCCGACGCTGGTCGGCACGGCCAACGAGACCCACCTCTTCCTGAACTTCCGCGGCGGGCCCCTCACGCGGCAGGGTCTTTACAAGATCGTCCGTCGGCACGCAACGAGCGCCGGATTGGCAGATCGCATGAGTCCCCACACCCTGCGCCATACATTCGCCACGCACCTCTTGGCCGGTGGCTGTGACCTGCGATCGGTACAGGAGATGCTCGGGCACGCAGACGTGGCAACCACGCAGCTCTACACCCACCTTTCCAGCGAGCGCCTGAAGGACGTCTACTTCCGAGCGCATCCGCGGGCCACGGCCGGCTGATGGGCGCGCCGGCTCCGCGCCGGGAGGCGGCCGCCTGCTAGAACCGGGCGATGGCCCGGCTCACCCCATCTGCTCTGGCGCTCGCGCTCGCACTCCCGCTCGGGCTCGTGGTGACCGCGGGCTGTGGCAACGACCGGATCGAGTCAGGCAGCCTGTTCGAGGCTCCCCGCGGACAGGCCGCCCAGGCCCTGCGCTACCCCGACGCCGGGTTGACCGTGTCGGTGCCGAAGGAGTTCTCGGTCAAGGCCGCAGCGGCGCCGCAGCTGTTTCGGGCCTCGCTGAACGAGGCCTTTCTGTCGAGCTTTGCCTACCGCCGGGAGGAGCAGCTGCCGAAGACCCGCGCGGAGCTTCGCACCGCCCGCCGCCGGCTCGTCGATGCCGCGAAGAAGCGGGACAAGACGTGGCGCCTGAGAAGCACCCGGCTGACCAAGGTCGCCGGTGCGCCCGCGATAGAGGTGGTGGGCGATCAGACGATCTTCATGGGCAGGCTGCGCATCCGTAGCCTGCACGTCTACAAGGGCAACGGGGAGTACGTCGTGGAGCTTGCGGCGCCGCGAACCGCCTTCCGTGAGCTCGACCGGGCCAGCTTCCCAGGCATCCGCCGCAGCCTGAAGGTCACGGGGCGGGTGAAGAAGCCCAAGGCCCCCGCGAAGAAGATCCGGTCAAAGAAGGGTCCCTCCAAGGAGTCCTCCCGCGACAAGTCCGGCTGATGCCCGAGCTACCCGAGGTCGAGACGGTCCGGCGCCAGCTCGCGCCGCGCATGCAGGGCCGGGTCCTGCGCGAGCTCGAGGTGCTCGACCCTCGCTGGTGTGCGCCGGCGCCCCCCGGGGAGGTCGCGGACGCGGCCCGGGGACGGCGGATCGAGCGCGTGGAGCGCCGTGGCAAGTACCTGTTGGTTGGATTGGCGGGAGGAGCGCAGGTCACGCTCGTGATGCACCTGCGGATGACCGGCACCCTGCTGCTGGTGGCCGGGCACGATGACCCGCCCGAGCGGCCCCATCTACGTGCGCGGCTCGAGCTCGACGATGGCCACCGGGTGCTGTTCTGTGACCAGCGACGGTTCGGCACCGGGGAGGTCCTGCTGGGGGCAGCAGCGGTGAACGACTATTTCGACTCGCGGCTGGGCATCGAGCCGCTCTCTCCGGACTTCACCACCGAAGCGCTGCGCGCGCTCGCCCGCGGCCGCAAAGCTCCGGTGAAGGCGTTCCTGCTGTCGCAGGAGCGGATCGCAGGCGTCGGGAACATCTATGCCGACGAGGCGCTGTTCCGGGCCGGGGTCCACCCGCTGCGGCCCGTCGGCACGCTCCGGCCTGGGCAGATCGCGGCGCTGCGGGACGCGGTAGTCGAGTCACTCGAGGCCGGAATCGACGCCCGCGGAGCCACGATCGACGACTTCCGTCACGCCGACGGCGCACGCGGGTCCTTCCAGGACCGCTTCCTGGTCCACCGCCGCGAGGGAGAGCCCTGCCCGCGCTGCGGATCGCCGATTCGCAAGCTGCGTGCGGCGGGCAGGGGCACCTATGTGTGCCCACGCTGTCAGCCGCGCCCGCGGGCGCGGCGATCGCCCGCGTCCGCCCTGCCACGCAAGATGTGAGGAATGCCGGGAACCTTCAAGACCGAGGCGGTGGTCCTTCGCTCGATTCGCTACGGCGAGGCCGACCGCGTGCTGCACCTGTACAGCGCCGACCGCGGGCGGGTCGGGGCCGTGGCCAAGGGCGCGCGACGGGTGCGCTCACGCCTGGGCGGGCGCCTCGAGCCGATGGCACGCGTGAACCTCGTGCTCCATTCCGGGCGCGGCGAGCTCTGCACCGTGACCTCAGCGGACACGGTGCACGCCCATCCGGCCCTGCGCGACCGGCGGGCCTCGCTCGAGCGCGGCGTCCAGGCGTGCGAGGCCGTGCTGCGCCTCCTGGACTCGGCGGAGCCAAACCCGGCGGCCTACAACCTGCTCTGCAATCAGCTCGCACTGCTCGACTCCCACGCCGGGGCGGCCACGCGCGCCCAGTCACTCGCCTTCCGCGCCAAGCTGCTGCTGGCCGCGGGGTTCGCACCGGAGCTGAGCTCGTGTGCCACGTGCGGCGCCCGGGAGCACCTTTTCGGCTTCTCACCCGCGGCCGGAGGTGTGGTGTGCGCAAGCTGTGAAGCCGGATCGTTCCCACTCGATGCCGAGGCGCACGCGTTCCTCGTCGGCGCGCTGTCTCGACCGCTGTCGGATGCGCCAGAGGCCCCCGGCAGGGCGCTCGCCCAGGCCGACCGCGCCCTGGCGGAGACGCTCGAGCACCACGCCAACGTGCGGCTGCCACGCGTGGCGTGACACGGCGCGGGTGGCGCAACCCGTGCCGTGCGGGCCTCGCCCCGTCAGGTCCCCGGACCTTCCTGAGACAATCCGGGGGTGGCGATCGAGACCCCGAGCGACAGCGGTGTGAGCGGCTTCGCTGAGCGGGTCGCCAACCTCGAAGATGAGTTGCTCTCGCCCCTGGCGGCCCGTTCGTATCCGGCGCGGCGCGACCGGCCCGAGGAGGACTCCCCTCACCGCACGCCGTTTCAGCGAGACCGCGACAGGATCGTTCACACCAAGGCGTTCCGCAGGCTCACGCACAAGACGCAGGTGTTCATCGCCCCGGAGGGCGACCACTACCGCACCCGGCTCACCCACACCCTCGAGGCCTGCGGGATCGCGCGCAACGTTGCGCGGGCGCTGCGGTTGAACGAAGACCTCACCGAGGCGATCGGGCTCGGTCACGACCTCGGCCACCCGCCATTCGGCCACATCGGGGAGGGCGTGCTCGATGACTGCCTGCGTGAGCGCTTCGACATCCGCTTCCGCCACAACCATCACTCCCTCCGGGTCGTCGAGCGCCTCGAGCGCGATGGGGAGGGGCTCAACCTGACCGCCCCCGTGCGCGACGGAATCCTCAACCACACCGGCCCGGACAGGCCGGCCACGCTCGAGGGGCGGATCGTGAGGGTCGTGGACCGGATCGCCTACATCAACCACGACATCGACGACGCCCTGCGCGCCGGGGTGCTCGTCTACGAGGACCTGCCTCAGGATGAGATCGCGGTGCTCGGTGGAAGTGGCACGGAGAGGATCGGCACGCTCGTGGAGGACCTGATCGAGCGTTCCTACGCCGCCGGGGACATAGTGCAGGGCGAGGAGGTCGGCAGCGCGATGCTGCGGCTGCGCAAGTTCATGTTCGACCGTGTCTACCTCGGTGACCACGCGCAGAGCCAGAGCGATCGGATAGAGCGGATGCTGCGGGCCCTGTTCGCCCATCACGCCGAGCACCCACCACCCGCGGTGACGCCCGGCGCAGGTGTGCCCGAGCGCGTGGTGGACTACCTCGCGGGAATGACCGACCGCTTCGCGATCCGCGCGTTCTCCGAGCTCTTCGTGCCGCAGGGCTTTTAGTGCCCGCCCTATACACGCAGGACTCGATCGAGCGGACCCGCGAGGCGGTCGACATGGTCGAGCTCGTGTCGGCGAAGACCGAGCTGCGCCGTGTGGGTACGCGCTGGCTGGGCCTCTGCCCGTTTCACGACGAGCGCACGCCGTCGTTCTCGGTCGACGCCGAGCGCAAGCTCTACAACTGTTTCGGCTGCGGGGTGGGGGGCGATGCGATCACGTTCGTCCGCGAGCTGGAGGCCCTCGATTTTCCGGAGGCCGTGGAGCTGCTGGCGGAGCGCTACAACGTCGAGCTCAAGCGCGAGCGCGAGGATCCGCAGGCCGAGGAGCGCCGCCGCCGGCGCGAGCGGCTGCTGGCCCTGCTCGAGCGCACGGCCGGGTTCTATGCCACCTACCTCTGGGAGGCCGAGGAGGCGCGCCGCGCGCGCGATTACCTGGCCGGCCGCGGTCTCTCGCCCGAGGTGCTCGGCTCCTTCCGCGTGGGCTACGCGCCCAAGGCCTGGGACCGCCTGCTCGTGGGTGCTCAGCGGGATGGCTTCAAGCCCGAGGAGCTACTCGCCGCAGGGCTCGCGCAACGGGCACGGTCGGGCGGCCTGCTGGACCGCTTCCGTGGCCGGATCATGTTCCCGCTGGCCGATGCGCGCGGCCGGGTTCTCGGCTTCGGCGCTCGGGCCATGCGGGACGAGCAGGGCGCGAAGTACATCAACACCGCGGAGAACGACGTCTACCACAAGGGCCGCCAGCTGTTTGGCATCGACCGCGCCCGAGCGGCGGCGGCAAAGTCGGGCCGGGTCGTGGTGGTGGAGGGGTATACCGATGTCTTGGCACTCCACCAGGCCGGGATCGAGGAAACCGTGGCGGTCATGGGCACGGCGCTGACGCAGGATCAGCTGGGAGAGCTCGCCCGGGCCGCGGGCCGCGACGGCACGGTGTTTCTCGCCTTTGACGCCGATCGCTCGGGCCAGGAGGCAATGCTGCGCGCGGCCAGGATCGCGGAGGACCGCGATCTCCAGCTGCGGGTGGTGCAGATGCCGGAAGGCAGGGACCCCGCCGACCTGGTGGCGGCCGAGGGGGGGCAGGCGGTTATCGACCGCCTCGCCTCAGCGCTGTCTATGCTTGAGTTCGCAGTCGAGAGGACGCTGGAAGATGAGGACCTGGATAGGCCGGAGGGCAGGGACCGCGCTCTTGTTCGGGCGCGGGCTTTGATCGCGGCCGCACCGGATCGCAGCGCCCGACGAGACCACCTGGTGCGTATGGTGGCCGACCGGCTGGACGTGCCGGTGGACTATGTGATCGCGAGCGTGCAGGGGCGCCCGCCGCGGGAAGAGATGCGCGTCGGAGCGGGCGAGGAGCCTGTAGGGGCGAAGCAAGGGGCCACCAAGCTCGACGCTGAGGGGGTCTTTCTCGCCCTCTGCTCCGCGGCCGGGAAGGCGGGCGAGGGCTATCTGAGCCGCCTCACCGACGCACACCTCTCATCGCCGGCGTTGCGGCGCGCACGCGACCACCTGCTCGCACACCCCGGGGACCCGCTGGCCGATCTGCCGGAGGATCGTGAGCTCGCCGCGCTCCTGACGGCCGTGGCGGTAGCGGCGGACACGGGCGAGGCTGCGGGCGAGACCCGCCTGCACACCGACTTCCTGGGCCTCGACAAGCGCCGGATCGAGCGGGAGCTGCGGCGCGCGCGGGCAGACGGGGATTTCGAGCGGCAGGGCGAGCTTGCGGCCGCTCTGCAGCAGGTGCGCAGGGAGCTGGACTCTGCGATGGGGCAGGACCCATGACCGACGACAGTCGCCGGCCGGACCCCTACGAGGAGTTCGACGAGGGCGGCGTAGTCAGCGCGCGTCTGTCGGGCGCGCCCCCCGCCGGGGGAACAGAGGACGCGGTCCGTCTCTACCTGCAGAACATCGGCCGCCTGGGGCTGCTCACACGCGAGGACGAGATCCGTTTGGCAAAGCGCGTCGAGCAGCACGACATGGCCGCGAAGGCCGCGATGATCGAAGGCAACCTGCGGCTCGTGGTCTCGGTGGCCAAGCGTTACCAGAATCGCGGGCTCAACCTGCTCGATCTGATCCAGGAAGGCAACCTGGGACTGATCCGCGCAGTCGAGAAGTTCGACTGGCGCCGAGGCTTCAAGTTCTCGACCTATGCCACTTGGTGGATCCGCCAATCGATGACTCGCGCCCTGGCCGATCAGGCGCGCACAATCCGGATCCCGGTGCACATGGTGGACCGCCTCAACAAGGTGTCCCGCGCCCGCCGCGAGCTGTCCCAGGAGCTCGAGCGCGACCCGACACCCGAGGAGATCGGGGCAAAGCTCGACTTGGCGGTGGACAAGGTGGAGCACGTGTTGAAGATTGGCCAGGAGCCGCTTTCGCTCCAGGCTCCCGTGGGTCCCGGCGAGGACACCGCCGAGTTCGGTGACTTCATCTCCGACGAGGCAGGGGACCGCCCCGAGGAGCTGGTTGCCAAGCGGCTGCGCGACGCGGATGTCCTCGAGCTCTTGGAGCGCCTCCCCGCCCGTGAGCGCCGCGTGATCGAGCTGCGCTATGGAATCGATCCGGAGGGCCCCATGACCCTGGAGGACATCGGCAAGAAGGTGGGCCTCACCCGGGAGAGGGTTCGCCAGATCGAGGTCAAGACCCTCCGGATGCTCAAGACCTCAGGCCAGGCCTCCGCGCTGGAGGGGACGACGGAGGAGCCGTAGGGGAGGCATCTGGCGGGTATTGCTGTGCTCGAACTGCCATGCGGAGGTGGAGGCCGGTATCTTGAGACTGGAGGGCTGCCGCGAAGCAGAGGCATTACCCCATAGGTGCCGGGTAGCTCAATTAGGCAGAGCAGCGCCCTGTTAAGGCGACGGTTGTGGGTTCGAGTCCCACCCCGGCAGTTCAGAGTCCAACCCCGGCAGTTCAGGAGGAAAGCGCACGCGTGGCCAACCCCTCCAGCGCATCCGCCGCCACCGCCCCCCCGTCATTGCGCTCCGCCCACCTGCACAGGGCTCGCGCCCGCTCGGCATGCCCCGGCTCCGCCAGCATCTTTCGCACCGCCAGCCTCACTCCCCGCGGCGTGACCAGTCGCCGCGGCAGGGAGACCCCACAGCCCGCCCAAGCCACGCGGGCGGCGTTCTCCGCCATGTCGCCGGCGGCGGGACACCCGATGACCGGGACGCCGCAGGCCAATGCCCGGGCCACTGTCCCGTGGCCCGCATGGCACACCACGGCGGCGCAACGGGGCATCGTGCGGGCATAGGAGAGCCAGTCGACCACCCGCGCGTTTGAAGGAACACGCAGCGGCGGGTCAGGGGGCCGGCGGTTCGTGGTGGCGATCACCCTGACCGGCTCGTCGGTCAGCCCGGCGAGCGCCGCCGCGAGCAGCCGCCCCTCGGGATCTTGCGAGGTGCTCGGCGCCACAAGCACCAGCGGGTCCTCGCCCGCCGGAAGCTCGACCTTCGGTGTGGGCTCCTCCCACAGCAGCGGGCCGGTCACGCGCACCGAGGGCCGCCACCGCTGGCGCGGGTACTCGAGCTGGGGAAATGTGGCCACGATGGCAAGCTGCGGCGAGATCCCGCCGTGCGGGTAGTCGAGGGGCGGCAGCCCGAGCCGCGCCCTCGCCTCGTTCAGCTCGACCCGCCCGCGCTCCTCGCCGCGGGAGAGAAGCGGACGCCACATGGCCCACATCGCCGCGCCGGCGCGCGTGCGTGGCAGGCGCGCGCCCCCGGAGTAGGGCGGCAGGCCCGGCTCGGCCGTCGGCAGGACGTGAGGCACGAGCGTGGCCCAGCGCCGACCCTCCATCTGCGCGGCGAGCGACGCCGCCACCGTGAGGATGTCCGCCACCACGACGTCCGGATCGGTCTCACGGATGAGCTGCACCGTCTCCCTGGCCGCGCGCACGGCCGCGCCGTAGGGGGTCATCGCGCCGCCCCCCGGCCACACTTCGTACTCCGGCGCCGCCGCGAAGGCCATCCCCTCGCGCTCCACCTGTACTTGCCACCGTCTCCAG
>JACCUO010000014.1 GCA_013811765.1 Thermoleophilaceae bacterium
AGCAGGCGGGCGAGGTCCTGAACATGCGGCTCGGAGGCCGCATTGTGGATCACGGTCGACCCCGGCGTGAGCGCCGCGGCCATCAACGCGTTCTCGGTGGCCATTACCGATGGCTCGTCCATGAAGAAGTCACATGCCCGCAGGCCGAGCGGCGCCGAGAGCCTGTATGCGCGATCGGCCTCCACCCGCGCGCCGAGGGCGCGGAAGGCGTCGAGGTGCGGGTCGAGGCGCCGGCGACCGATGACGTCGCCGCCCGGCGGCGGCATGGTGGCCGTACCGAAGCGTGCGAGCAGCGGCCCCGCCAGCAGGAACGACGCGCGTATCCGCTCCGAGAGCTCAGGGTCGACCTCGGTGGCGGTCACGTCCGCGGCGCACAGCGCCACGACGTTCTCCTCGCGCCACTCGGCGGTCGCGCCAAGGGCCCTGAGCAGGTCGATCATCGCCTCGACGTCCCGGATCCGCGGGACGTTGCGCAGCACGACCTCCTCCTCGGTCAGGAGCGTGGCCGCGAGCGCGGGCAGCGCGGCGTTCTTGTTGCCCGCCGGGATGATCGTCCCGGACAGCGGCTGACCGCCTTCGATGATGAACTTCTCCATTGTGCGTCCTGTACCTCGGTCGAGGGCCTTGAGCGGCTCCGAGAGGGTATCGAAGGGCATCTGAGCGGATCTTTCGTCGTTAGGGCTGTCGCCGGGCGGAGGCAGCACCCCCGGATTCGCGTTCTCCGGGAGATACCCTCCCGGTGTGGCCTCCCCCACCCGAGACGAGGCCTGGACACTGTTCTGCGAATGGACCGCGTCCGAGTCGCTGCGCAAGCACGTTCTCGGTGTCGAGGCCGCCATGAGCGCCTACGCCGAGAAGTATGGTGAGAACGAGGAGCTCTGGGCCGCCACGGCCATCCTCCACGACCTCGACTACGAGCGCTACCCGGACCTCGACACCGGCCACCCCCGTATCGCACTCGCGCTGTTTGAGGAGAAGGGCTACCCCCAGGAACTGATCGAGGCGGTTGCCGGACACGCCGAGCGGATGGAGGTGCCGCGTGAGACCCGGCTGGCGAAGGCGCTCTATGCGGTGGACGAGCTGAGCGGTTTCATCGCTGCCTGCGCGCTCGTGCGGCCTACAGGGATCGAGGGGATGAGGCCCAAGTCAGTCAAGAAGAAGCTGGGCCAGCCGAGCTTCGCCGCGGCGGTCGACCGGGAGGAGATCCGCCGCGGTACCGACGCGCTGGGCGAGAATTTCGAGGAGCACCTGGAGTTCGTGATCGCCGCGATGGCGCGCAACAGCGAGGGGCTGGGCCTGGGTCCACGCGAGTAGGTCGAGCGGCGCGGTCGCCTCGGCCGGCGATCAGGCCACCACCTCCGCGCCAGCGTAGCGCCGCCGCCCGGCGCCCTCCGCCAGGCTCCCTGCCACAATCCCCGGCGCCGGTGGCGCCCACCTGCGCGACTTTTGGCCCGTTCCCAGGTTCAGACGGGTACTGCGGCGAGCACTCCTTTTATGCCTTCCCCCATCACACGCCACAACTTCACGGTGCCCTGCCCGCTGCGAATGCTCGCCCGCGGGCTGGCGCGCGGCGGGCTCAGGTCAGTCGTGTCGGCTCTCGTCGGGCTCGCGGCGTTTGCTCCCGCCTCCCTGGCCGATCGGACGGCCGAGGTCTCGATCATGGACGATCAGTTGCTGATCGGATCGTCCCAGGCGAGGGTCGACCGTCAGATGTCCACCTTTCGCGGGCTCGGCGTGGACCGGCTCAGGGTGTCCGCGTTTTGGAACCAGATAGCACCGGCGAACATGTCCAGAAACAAGCCCGTCGGATTTGACGGCGCGAACATGCGGGATCCCCGCTACAACTGGCTTTTCCTCGATCGCGTCATCTCGTCGGCCGCGCGCCATGGGCTCCGGGTCATGGTCTCGATCACCACTCCGGCGCCTATCTGGGCCACCGGCAGAACCAGGAGGCCGAACCCGCTCTGGAAGCCCAGCGCGAACGAGTTCGGAGCCTTCGCAGAGGCGGTTGTCAGGCGCTATGCGCCCTTCGTGGACCACTGGGGGATCTCAAACGAGCCCAATCAGGGCGGTTGGCTGCAGCCACAGAGCGACCGCACCGGCCTGGTGGCCCCCCACCTCTACCGTGCTCTGGTCCACGCCGCCTATCCGCGCATCAAGCGCCATGACCCCACCTCCGTCGCACTCGTGGGCGAGCTGGCCTCCAGCGGCCGCCAAGGGCGCGGCGCACGCACCCCGATACGGCCACTCATCTTCCTCCGCGAGATGTCGTGCCGCAACGCTCGCTACCAACCTATGCGCCGGGGGCGCTGCAGGAACTTCAAGCCGGTCCCGATCGACGCCTTGGGCCACCACCCCTATCAGTTCTTCCTCCCGCCGTCACGGCCTTCGATAAGCCCGCACGACGCCGCCATCGGTGACAGCCGGCGGCTGACCGGTGTTCTCGACCGACTGGTACGCCTGCGTGCGCTCGCGCCCGGCCGGAGTCCTCGGCTGAGCCTTTTCTACACGGAGTTCGGCTACCAGACAAACCCCCCCGACCCGTTTGCCGGGGTCAGCCTCGGCACCCAGTCCCGCTACCTCCAGCAAGCCGCCTACGTGGCCTGGCGCAGCCCTCGGGTACGGTCCCTGAACCAGTTCAGGCTTACCGACGGTGCCCTCGACGGGTCGGGGGTCAACCGCTTCCGCGAGTTTCAGAGCGGGCTCATCTTCCGCCGGGGCCGCCACAAACCCGCGTATCGCATCTTCCCGCACCCGTTCGTGGTCAGCGGGAGCCGCTTCTGGGGTCACGTGCGCCGCGGCCAACGCCACACGGTGCGCGTGCAATACCGCCGCGGCCCCAGCGGGCGGTTCGCCACCATCGCCCAGGTAGTCACGAGCGCTCGTGGCTACTTCAGCTTCCGGCTGCCCGGCCGTCAGCCCGGGTACTACCGCTACGTGTACACAGACGGCCCGAGTGGTACCTCGGGCACCGTCCGCGTCTCGCGCTGAGGTCCTGGACGGACGCTCCCGCGGGGCCGGACCCCAGGCGACTTTCCGCGTCGCCGCCCGGCCCAGGCGCTCGATGCAAGATTTCCTTCACGGCCCGGCGGTTCCGTCCGCACGGCCCCGTACTTTTGCGAACACATGTTCTCGTCGCTCACCCAACGGCTCGGTCCCCGGACAATCAACCGGCTGAGCCTGCTGATCGAACTCTCGACGCTGGGGGAATACGGCGCCGGCCGTCAGGGGGTCTGTGCCCTTAAGGATCCAGCGGAGGGCCCTGCCGCGGCCTCCGCCAGACCGTCACCGAGCGTCGGCCGCCCACGCGGAAGCTGTGCCCACCGCGGCCGGATCACACCGGTCGGCGGCGGCGCAGCTCGCCTCTGAACCAGTCGACGGGCTCCGGGTTCTTGCCCGCCGTCGACCCGTCGAGCTCGACGAACCGCAGGAACAGCGACAGGTCCGGGACGCTCTCGAGCATCCTGGCGAAGGCGCGCTCGTCAGGCCTGCCCGCCCGTCGAAGCCTGCGCCAGATCTGGTAGGGCCGATCGTGCTGCTCGATCGTCGATAGAAGTCGCTCGTCATCCGTGTAGTCCTCGGCAAACAGACGGGCGCGCACCGCGTGGTCGTTCCTGCCGGCCTTGGGAAGCCGGTTGCTGACCTGGAACTTGAGCGAGTCGTGGACAAGGGCCAGCAGGCGAAGTTCCGAGCGCCGATCGCCGACCTCTCCCCACTCCTCGATCGTACGGAGCAGGTCGCCGACGTGAACTCCCACCGAACCCTCGGGGTGGCCCTGCCGGGGGGTCCCCCAGGCCCACCCCTCCAGCAACACGGGGTCCCGCGCAAGCCGCCGCTCAAGTTCACTCTCAGGCACAAGGCCCGGTACCAAAGCCTGCGCCGGGTCGGGCCCGTGGTCCGGGTCGGGCCCCTGCGCCGGGTCGGGCCCGTGCGCCCCGCTGGAGTCCGGCGCGGTCAGCCGATCCGCTCGACCGACCATCCGGCTTCACCACGACAAAGCACCACGGTCACGCGGCGGTCCCCATCGAGCGCCTCGAAGTGGGCTGTGTCCTGGATGACCCCGGGCCGGTCATCCACGAGCACGAGATCGAGTTGCCCGAAGGCGGCGGCGGGGTACTCCTTATTTAGCGCGGCCCGGGCCACCTCTTCCATCACGGCGCGGTCCCAGCCCCTGTCCGCGGCTCTCGCCTGCTCGAGCGCCTGGTCGGCCTCGCTGAGATGGCGTGCGTAGGCGGGGGCCTCCTCGCGCGCACGCCGCCGCGCGGCGAGCACCCCGCCCACGAAGAACAGGATCAGCAGCGCCGCGAGGACGAGGACGATGATTTGGAGGACGGACAAGTGGATGCGAAGCGTGCTGGGGAACAAGGAACGGGGCCCCACAGCGGGGCCCCGCCCTTACAACTCAAGAATCCGGCGGCGACCTACTCTCCCAGGCCCTTTCAAGCCAAGTACCATCGGCGCAGAGGGGCTTAACTGCTCTGTTCGGAATGGGAAGAGGTGTATCCCCCTCGCTAGAGCCACCGAAAGGTTGCGAGACCGGCCCTCCGCCGGGCCTTCAAAACCGCACAGTTGGCCATTCGGCCGCGCCGGCTGCCACGAAGGCATCCGACAGGGCCGGGGTACCACCAATGGGTCGCGACGCCTCTTCGCGCCGCCTCCCGTCTGACCCGCGAGCTCTACGCTCGCGGGAGCATGTATCCGTCAAGCCCTCGAAGCATTAGTACCGGTCTGCTGAGTGCGTCACCGCACGTACACATCCGGCCTATCACCTGGTGGTCTTCCAGGGCTCTTACTCCCTCAAGGGGATGGGAGAGCTCATCTCGAGGTGGGCTTCCCGCTTAGATGCTTTCAGCGGTTATCCCGTCCGGACGTAGCTA
>JACCUO010000020.1 GCA_013811765.1 Thermoleophilaceae bacterium
CCGTGGCAGAGGGCGCGCTGCTCGTGGACGTGCGCTCGGAGTCCCAGCGGACCGCCGACGGGGTGATACCAGGTGCTGTGTTCTTTCCGCGCAACGTCGTCGAATGGCGCGCCGACCCCTCGTCGCCAGCACACGACACGAGGTTGGCCGACCTCGACCGCCGGGTGATCGTCATGTGCCATGAGGGCTATCAGTCGAGCCTCGTCGCGGCCACCCTCAAGCAGCTGGGCTTCGCCCATGCCACCGACCTGATCGGCGGCTATCTGGCGTGGCGAGACGCGGACCTTCCCGTTGAGGACAACCGCGACTGATCCTGGAGAAAAGCGGCGCTTGCTCAAAGGCCGGCGGTCCGGCCGATCTGCCAATCTCCGGTCGCCCTGCCCCTCGACAGCGGTGGTCCGATGCGAATCTGGGTCGACCTGACCAACACTGCCCACGTCCTGGTCCTGCGGCCACTGGTCGACCTCCTCGAGCGCGAAGGCCACGAGGTCCAGATCACCGCCCGCCCCCTGTCCCACACACTCGAGCTGCTCGAGGACTGGGGGCACGCGCACACCGTCGTAGGAGGCCACGGCGGGGCCTCGCGGCTCGGTAAGGCGAGGGCCGCAGCCGAGCGAACGCCGCAGCTCGTCCGCTTCGCCCGGCCGCGCCGCTTCGACTGCGCCCTGGCCCACGGCTCCACGGACCTGCCACCAGCCTGCCGCCTTCTCCGGATCCCGAACACCACGATGTTCGACTACGAGTGGGCGGTGCTCCAGCATCACCTGAACTGCCGGCTCGCCTCCCGCGTGCTCGTGCCCGACGCGATCCCGGCCGAGCGCCTGCGTCGCTACGGAGCGCGGCCGCCGAAGCTGATCCGCTATCCCGGCCTGAAGGAGGAGTACTACCTATCGGACTTCGAGCCCGACGAAAGCGTGCTCGTGGACCTTGGCATCGATCCCTCGCGCCCGCTGTGCGTGGTTCGCACGGCGCCGGCGTACGCGCTCTACCTCGGCGGGTCGGAGAACGAGCTGCTGCCGCGGCTCCTGCGCCATCTCTCGCAGCGGCTCGAGGCGCAGACCGTCGTGCTTGCCCGCACCGACGCGCAGCGGGAGCTGATCACCCAGCTCGGACTCGAGCGCGTCACCGTGCCCAGGCGAGCGGTGGACGGGCGCAGCCTCGTCGCGTTTGCCGACACCCTCGTGTCCGCCGGGGGCACCATGAACCGTGAGGCGGCGGTGCTCGGGACTCCCGTCTGGTCGGTCTTCGAAGGTCGCCCCGGCGGCGTCGACGAGCAGCTCGTCAGGGAGGGACGCCTGCGCCTGCTCGTCGATCCCGCGGAGCTTCAGCTGAACGGCAAGCCACCGGCCAAGGCCGCGGGCAGCGCGAACCGGCGGGAGCGCCGCGACCCTGCCGCCCTGCTGCGCCTCGCGCTTCCCTGGATCGAGTGAGAGCCTCGGTGCGGTGCTCGCCCGATCAACGATCGGGCTGCGCTCCTCCCGCAGTCCGGCTGACCCTCCGGCTGTCGTGTGGGGCGCCGCCAGCTCCTCACTCGAGCCCACTCGTGAGGGCGCGCTCCATGGCCTCCTCGCGCTCCTCCTCCGTCTCGGGTGGCCCGAGGTCCTCTGGCTGGTCCACCTCGCGGACGAATCGGCCCAAGCCGAGCGCCTTGAGGTGCCGAGCCTTGAGGATCTCGAGCGTGTAGATCATCCAGGCGGAGGCCGCGAGCGCCACGACGCCTGCGCCGGCGACCATGAGGGCGTTCTGTGAGTCCCACTCGCCTTGGGGCCGGGGCGGGGCGAAGCGAACGAGGATCGCGGTGGCCGCGAGCAGAGCGGCCCAGAGGTGCAGGTAGGTCGCGGTGCGCCGTTGCGAAAAGCCGATGCGCAGGAAGCGGTGGTAGAAGTGGTTGTGATCCGCGCCCCACGGCGCGCGCCGGTACTTGAGCCGCTTGAGCACCACGAACGAGGTGTCGAGGATCGGCACCGCCATTACGAGCAGCGGGCCGGCCAGGGCTATGGTCGCCGCCGTCTTCGACACGCCTTCGACCGCGAGCGCGGCGAGGACGAAGCCGAGCGCGAGGGCACCAGAGTCACCCATGAAGACCTTGGCGGGGTGCCAGTTGTAGCGGAGGAAGCCGAGCGTCGCGCCGCAGACGATCGCAGCCAGGGTGGCCGCATCTGACCGCTCGAAGGACGCGGCGAGCAGCGCGAGGGAGGCCGCGGCGATGCCCACGATCCCCGCCGCGAGCGCGTCCATCCCGTCGATGAGGTTGATGAGGTTTGCGAGGAGCGCGATCCAGAGGACCGTCAGGGGGTAGGCGGCCCAGTCGAGATCGTGGTCGCCGATCAAGGGCAGCGTGACGTGGTCGATCTTCACGTCCCAGCCCACGACGGGCACGAGCGCGATCACCATCACGGCGACCAGCTTGATGCTCGGGCGAAGACCGCGGGTGTCATCCACGAGTCCGAGCGCCGCCACGCAGGCCGTGCCCACGAGGACTCCGGTGTACCCGTCGTCGCCATCCACGAGCAGCGCGGCCGGGATGAGGATGCCGGCGACGATGGCGAGGCCGCCGATCCGCGGCACGGGCCGGGTATGTACACGGGGGCGGTCTCCGCCGCGGTCGACCCCGCCGATGCGAGGAGCGAGGCGTACGGTGAGCGGCGTCAGGACCAGCACGAGCAGGGCCGCGAACAGAAAACCCCACGCCACCCCCGCCTCCCCGAAGAGGGCGCGCAGGGAATCTTCGAAGGACAGGGAGTCCTCGAAGGACATGGGCGGGTTATAGCCGACGGGCGAGACGCGGCCGCCTCGAGAGGTCCGGCCGCGTTCTCACCCGCTGCTAGCATCGCGACGTGAGCACTACCGTGTCGACCGCCGAGGTATTCGACGAGCGGATCGCCGCGCGCACTGCCACGATCGGGATAATCGGACTCGGCTATGCTGGGCTGCCGCTGGCGACGACCTTCGCCGAGGCCGGGTTCTCGGTGACCGGCATCGACCTGAACGTCGAGCGGGTCCGTGCCGTCGAGGAGGGGCGCTCCTACCTCGTCGACGTGCCTGCCGAACGCTACGGGACGCTCGACGGGCGGCTGCAGGCAGGCACCGACTACGCCGCCGTGCGAGAGCTCGACGCGCTCACGATCTGCGTGCCCACCCCGCTGTCGAAGACGCGCACGCCGGACCTCTCATACGTGGTGGCGGCCGCGGAGTCCGTGGCTGCCAACCTGCGGCCAGGGCAGCTTGTGATCCTCCAGTCGACCACGCATCCGGGCACCACGGAGGAGATAATCCTGCCCATCCTCGAGCGTGGCGGCGGCCGGGTGGGAGTCGACTTCTTCCTCGGTTACGCCCCGGAGCGGGTAGATCCGGGCAACAAGCAGTTCAGCATCCGCAATACCCCCAAGCTGGTGGGAGGGTCCACGGCCGAATGCCTGCGGCGCACGGAGCTCCTCTACCGGCAGATCGTGGACGAGGTCATCCCGTGCTCGAGCCCCATCGTGGCCGAGATAGCAAAGCTCCACGAGAACACGTTCCGGGCGGTGAACATTGCGCTCGCCAACGAGCTCGCGCTGATGTGCGACCGGCTCGACATCTCGGCCTGGGAAGTAATCGAGGCGGCCAAGACAAAGCCGTTTGGCTTCCTTCCCCACTACCCCGGCCCAGGGCTCGGCGGGGACTGCATTCCCGTGGTCCCGCAGTTCCTCGCCTCGCGTCTTCGCGAGTACGGCTACACCGCCCGGCTGATCGACGCCGCGCACGAGATCAACACCTACATGCCGGTGCACGTGGTGCAGAAGGTCGCGGACGCCCTCAATGATGCCGGGCGGCCGATCAAGGGCTCGCGGCTGCTGCTGCTGGGGCTCGCCTACAAGCCAGACGTCCACGATACGCGCGAGTCCCCCAGCCTCGAGGTGATGCGCCAGCTTCTGGCCCGGGGCGGCGAAGTTCGATACTGCGACCCCTGCGTCGGCGGCATCGATCTGGAGGGGGTGCACCACGAGAGCACCTCTTGGTCGCCCGAGGAGGTGGAGTGGGCGGACTGCGTGGTCGTGCTCACATGCCATCGCGCGTTCCTCGAGCATCCCCTGTGGGACCGGGCCCGCCTGATCGTCGACACGCGCAACGTCGTGCCGGTCGGGCCAAGCGTCCACTCGATCTAGTGCCTCGCAACGGGAGGCGGCCCGTGGTGGTCGGCGCTCCATCGGTGCCGCGCCGCCGGGGGGTCTAGGGTGGCGGGGCTCCTCGTCCTGGGCGCCGGTTACCTCGGCGCGAAGCTTGCGGAGATCGCGCTGGCCGCGGGTCGCGAGGTCACGCTGGCTGACAACTGGTACGCCACGGACCGCGACCAGGTGGCGGAGCTCGAGCGGAGCGGGGCCCGGGTGGTCACGGCCGACATTCGCGATCGCCGCGCACTCGACCGCCTACTCGACTCGGAACCGGAGCGCGTGTACCTGCTCGCGGCGCAGGCCAGCCGCCCCCTCTCGGAGTCAGACCCCGACTACACCGAGGAGACGAACCTGACCGGCGCCCGGCGCGTGGCCGAGGCGGTGGTCGAGGCCGGAGGGCCTGCGCTGGTCTACGCCAGCTCGCTGCAGGTGTACGGGCCGGGCCTGCGCGGGACCGTCGATCCCGATCGCCCGTACGGCCGGCAGGGTGACCTCGCTCACCTGTCGAAGGTCTACGCCGAGCTCTGTCTCGAGCTCTACGCGCACCGGCACGGGTTCGACCTCGCCCTGCTTCGCCTCGGGATCGTCTACGGCCCGAGCCCGGTCGAACACGCGCGCCCGGAGTCGCAGACCGTCGTGGACAAGTTCCGCCGCCTCGCCGCCGACGGGGAGCCGCTACCGCTGGACGACGGCGGCCGAGCGACGATCGGGCTGGTCCACGTCGAGGACGCCGCGGCGATTGTGCTGGCCGCCCCCTCGAGCACCGGCGTCTCGCGCGCCAACGTGGCAGCGGAGACCGTGACCGTGGCCGACGTCGCGGCACTCGCGCGGGGCGATCGGCCCGAGGGACGGCCCGCGTGGAGCGTGGCGAGCGACTTCGAGTACCGGCACAGCGTGGCCGGCTACTTCGCAGGACCATGAACGCGCCGAACCACGCAGGAGCACCGACCCGGGGGTCGGCTCGCCGATGAGGATCCTCGTGACCGGCGCCACCGGCTTCCTCGGCTGGCGCGCCGCGACGCTGCTCCTCGACCGGGGCCACGAGATCGTGGCGCTGGCTCGGCCGGGAGGTCGCGAGCGGGCCGCTGCGGACGGATTCGAGACCGTGCATCTCGACGCCGGCGACCCTGCCGCCCAGGAGCTCGTGGCGGGGTGCGACGGCGTGCTCCACTTCGCGGGCATCCCCGACCCCGCCCGGGCGCGCGCCGACCCCGCGCGCGCCGTCCGGGAGAACGCGGGCACGACCCTCAACCTGCTCGAGGGTTGCCGGCGACACGGTGCCGGCCTGGTCTTTCCCTCGACCGTACGTGCGTCACAGGACCCGCCGCCCGATCCGTATGCCCTGTCCAAGCGCCTCGGCGAGGAGGTGTGCCGCCTGCACCCGGCGCCCGCCGCCGTCGTGCGCCTCACCTCCGTCTTCGGTCCCGGCCAGGTGGCCTGGGAGGGCGCCACTGGAGCGATTGCGGCCTTCGCCAGGCATGCGCTCGAGAGCAAGGCGATCGTGATCCCGGGCGACCCGCAGCGGACGCGCGACTTCGTCTACGTGGACGACGCGGTCGCGGCGCTCGAGCGGCTCGTGTCCGAGCGACGCTTTGACGAAACCGTGACCTTGGCGAGCGGCGTGGCCACACCGCTGGTCGAGGCGGCGCGGCTGGTGTGTGAGGCGGCGGGCTCGCGCTCAGCGATAGAGACGCCCGGCGGGGAGCTGCCCGCCGCCGAGAACAAGAGCTACGAGGCGGATCCGACCGCCGTTGGGATAGGGTTCGAGCCCCGGTCGCTCTCGGCCGCGGTGAGACTGTATGTCGACTGGCTCCGTAGCCATCCCGCTGCTGAAGGCCGCGCCCGAGGCTGAGCAGATCGGCGACCGGCTGGACGGTGGCCCCTGGCGCGGGCTCGAACTGTGCCTGGGCCCCGCCCACGTGGCCGACGATGCAGCGCTCGACCGCGCGGTCGCCGTGGTCCGCGAGGGCACCGGCGACTCGGGCCTGTCACTGACCGCCGAGGCTCCGGTGGCCTGGCCCAGCGGGGCCTTCGTGCGGGTCGATCGCCTCGACGAGGAGGCACGGACGGGAATCGAGCGGAGCGCCGCGTTTGCCGCGGCGATCGGCTCGCCGGTGCTCACGATCCACCTGTTCCTGCCGCTGGATCCCGCGGCCTTCCGGGAGGCCGGCAGAGTGGACGAGGGCGCGGTAGGGGAGTTCCTGGGCTTCTACGCCCACGCCTGCCTCTCGCGCGGCGTCGAGCCGCTGATCGAGAACGTCCCGCCCGTGCTGCGGATGCGCACCGGGGGCGTTTACCTGTCCCCGATCGGCGGCCACTGGCGCGACCTGCTCGACTGGCGGGGGAAGGTGCCGGAGCTCGGGTTCACCTTCGACACCTCGCATGCCGCGCTGTTCCGCTCGTTCGCTGCCGCCTATCCGTCCTCCTTCGGGTTGCGCTCGGACGAGGGGCTCGAGCTCGAGCGCTACGTCGAGGAGCTGGGTCCGCACGCGCAGGTCGCGCACGTCTCAGATGCCCACGGCCTGCTCGGCGAGGGACTGCCCTACGGCACCGGTGAGCTCGAGCTCGATCCGGCCGTGCGCCGCCTCGGCGACCTCGTTCCGTTCATCGTCGCCGAGATAAACGAGGCGGACCCGGCGCGCTCGTCGGAGATGAAGGCGGGCTATGCCGAGGTCGAGCGCGCTCTCTCGGGCCCCCCGCCTGCGCCCCACCGCCCCACCCGCCGGCTGCGCCCCGACCCCTTCGACTGGCAGGTGGTCCTGTGCCGGCGCGATCCCGTCCCTGCCGTGCTCGAGCTTCAGGAGCGCTTTGGGGGGCGCCGGGTGCTGATCACCGGCGGCGCCGGCTCGATCGGGGCCGAGCTGGCCACGCTGCTGCTCGGCTTTCGTCCGGAGCAGATCACGCTGGTGGACAGTCACGAGGCATCACTTGCCGGCGACCGCCGGCGCCGCGACGCCGCGGCGCTGGAGCCGCTCTCGCACGTGCTCTGTGACATCCGCGACGGTGGCCGGCTGCGGGCGGAGATGGACCGCGCGCGCCCCGATGTCGTGTTCCACCTCGCCGCCTACAAGCATGTGGACTGGGCCGAGTCCTACCCCGAGGAGTTCGTGGATACAAACCTGCAGGGAAGCTGGAACGTGCTGCGGGCGGCCGAGGCCACCGGCGTCGAGACCGTCGTGGTGGCCTCGACCGACAAGGCCGCTCTGGCCACGAGCTTCTACGGGCGTACCAAGCGCTTCATGGAGCAGCTGACCGCCTTCGCCGCCCACCGCAGTGGCGGCGGACGGATAGCCGTGCGCCTCGTGAACGTGCTCGGCAGCGCCGGCAGCGCCTCGGACCTCTTTCTGCGACAGGCGCGCGCGGACGTTCCGCTCACGGTCACCGACACGGGGATGACTCGATACTGGATCACCAAGGGCCACGCCGTCACGCTCGCCACGCACGGCGCACTGCTCGCGAGGGAGGGGGTCTCGCTCGCGGGCCCGGCCGATCCGGCGCTGCTGACCGTCGGTGAGCTGGCTGAGCGGATCTGGCGTGAGACCGGCCACGACGGCGCACCCGCCATCGATCTGCTCGGGATCCGCCGCGGTGAGACGCTGAGCGAGCTGCTGACAGGCCCTGACGAGGAGCTCGGAGACGAGCGCCACCAGGGGATAGCGCCGATCGCGGGCGAGATCCCGACCGCCGGGCCCGCGTGGGTGGCCGAACGCCTTCCAGATCACGGCGGCCGCGAGGAGGCCCGCAAGGTCTGGCTCGAGGCCATGAAGCGTCCGGGCCTGCTCGCCCGCGGGCACGCGCCGGCAGATCAGACGCAGTAGGGCGCTACTCCCCCGAGGCCGTCACCACCAGCGACCTCGCCCCGCCGGCATCCCGGTGCTCGCACAGGTACACCCCCTGCCAGGTGCCGAGCCGCAGCCGCCCGTCCCCGATCGGCAGCGTCAGCGAAGGCCCGAGCAGCGACGCCTTGATATGGGCCGGCATGTCGTCGGGTCCCTCGAGGGTGTGTGTCCAGTAGGGCGCGTCCTCGGGCACCGTCTCGGAGAACCACGACTCGAAGTCACGGCGCACGTCGGGGCTCGCGTTCTCGTTGAGGGTGAGCGAGGCCGAGGTGTGCAGGATGTGCAGGTGCGCGAGCCCCACGGAGAGCCCGGCGATCTCCGGCACCCCGTCCATCACCTCGCTGGTCACGAGGTGAAAGCCCCGGGGACGGGGTCTGAGCTCTATCTCGCGTTGGATCCACATTGGCGGGATTGTCGCGCCCGGCCTATGTCGGCCTCAGGCACGCGCACCAGATTAGGGACCGCGAGGCGATGAACTCCGACGGCCCGTGCGTGCGCTGCCGAGCGCGGCCCGACCGACCCATAGAGGCATCCGCCACCAAGTGGTCAGAGGAACCGATGCTCATATAGAGTCAGGGACCCGCAGGGGAACTGCCACTTTTGTCGACGCACGCTCTGAATACCACTGGAGATCACATCGAGGCCGGAATTGGCCTCACGGTTCTGCGCTATCTCGACTTGGTGGTCCTCGCCGTGGCGCTGCCGCTGTTCCTGCTCGCCGGGCTTCCGATGATCGGCTATCTCGCCGCCGCGGCGGCGTGGCTGGTGCAGCGCGGCATCCATGCCGTAGCCACCAGGAAGGCGCAGAACTCCGATGACCCGCGCACGGTCGTCGGGGTGCTGGCGGGGAGCATGATCGGCCGGGGGTACCTCGTTGCGGGCTCGATCTTCGCGGTCGGACTTGCCGGCTCGCGCGAGGATGGGCTTGCCGCGGCGCTCCTTTCCATCTCGCTCTTCACGATCTTCTTCGCAGCCCAGATGGTGGTGCGGCCCTTCGATCAGCCCAGGCCCCCGCAATGAAGGAGCGCTTCATGGCGCTGGGGACCGGCAAGAAGGTCCTGCTCGTCTTCGGACTCTTCGTCGTCGTGGCGGTCGTGGTGAACATGCTCGTGCCGAGCGAGGGCAAGAACGACGCGTTCAAGCCTGAGACCGAGTTCAAGCTCGACCCCTGGGTGACCCTGAAGCTGGGGCCGCTCGACATGAGCCTCAACAAGGCGGTGCTCTACCTCTTCCTCGCGTGCGCGCTCACGACGATGGCGATGCTCTACATCGCCAAGCGCATGCAGGACCGTCCGAACCGTGTCCAGACCGCAGTCGAGGCCGCCTACGACCTGGCCCGCAACCAGATCACCGGCAACAACATGGATGACTCGATGGCTCTGAGGTGGTTCCCCTTCATCGGCACCATCTTCTTCTTCATCCTCTTCTCGAACCTGATCGGGTACGTGCCGCTCCCGACCAACACGGAGCACACGGTCGAGGTCTTCGGGATCGCCTTCCCCACCTTCGCCATCTACGCGGCCACGGCCAATCTCTCGATTCCGCTCATGCTCACGCTCATGGTGTGGTTCTCCTATCACCGCGAGGGCATCAAGGCCAAGGGCTTCGTGCCCTACTTCAAGAGCTGGATGCCCGCCGGCCTCGAGGACATGCCCCTCCCGGCGCGCGCCGGGATCTTCGCGATCGAGGTCATATCCCAGTTCGTGCGCATCATCTCGCTGTCGGTGCGACTCTTCGCCAACATCCTGGCCGGCCACCTGTTGATCCTCTTCATGGGGGGTGGGCTGGTGGTCCTGCTGGGCCTGGCGGCACTCGGCGTGTTCACGCTGCCGATCGCGATCCTCTTCTTCATGTTCGAGGTCGGCCTGATCGCGGGCCTGCAGGCGTTCATCTTTGCAACCCTCACATCCATCTACCTCGGCGCAGCCACGGCTGAGGGTCACTAAGGAGGAACGACCATGCTCGACATGGTGGACATCGGATCGCTGACTGAAATGGCAGCGGCGAAAAAGACGACCGCCGACGGCCTCAAGTCGATTGCCCTGGGAGTGGGCGCCGGCCTGGGGACGATCGGCCCGGGCATCGGGGTGGGCTACATCTTCGGCAAGGTGATCGAGTCGGTCACGCGCCAGCCGGAGATGAAGGAGGAGATCACGAGCATCCAGTGGCTCGGGTTCGCGCTCACCGAGGCGATCGTGTTCTACGCCTTCATCTTCGGCCTGATCGCGTTCTTCCTCTAGGGCGATGAGCGCCTTGTCCGAGACGGGAACGACCCTGCTGCTGGCCGCGGCGAAGAAGGACGAGGGCGGCAGCTTCCTCGTCACGCCCGGTCTCGGCCTGATGCTCTGGACGCTGATCGCGTTCGGCGTGACCTACTACGTGCTCAGCAAGGTGGCGTTCCCGAAGATCGCGGAGGCGCTCGACAAGCGCCGGAAGGCGATCGACGAGTCGATCGACTCGGCGCTGAAGACCAAGGCCGAGGCAGACCAGCTGCTCGAGGAGTACCGCGCGCGGCTGAAGGAGGCCCGCGAGCAGGCTGATGACATCGTCGCGCGCTCGCGCAAGGCGGCGGAGGCCCACCAGGACGAGGCGAAGTCCTCGGCAAAGCAGTACCGCGAGGAGCTGATGCAGTCCACGCGCAAGGACATCGAGAACGAGACCCGCCGGGCACTCGAGGAGATCCGCAAGGAGGTGGCCGGTCTCACGCTGATCGCCACCGAGAAGGTCACCCGCAAGTCGCTGGACGACGAGGATCACCGCCGTCTGATCGAGGAGGCGCTGAGCGAGGTTGACTTCTCCGCCCTTGCGGGGGACAAGAAGAACGGTGCACCCAACGGCAGTGGGGACTCCTAGATGGAAGAGATCGCGGAGGTCTACTCACGCTCGCTCTTCGAGATCGCCCAGGAGCAGGGCGACCTCGACCGCGTGCATGAGGAGCTCGGCGAGTTCGCCGACGCCCTGAACGACTCGGGCGACCTGCGCGTCTTCTTCTTCTCGCCCTATTTCTCCTCGCAGGAGAAGAAGGAGGGGATCTCAAA
>JACCUO010000141.1 GCA_013811765.1 Thermoleophilaceae bacterium
GGCTCAGGCGCCGCGGCCGCGCCCTCGTCGAGCCCGAACCGCGCATGCAGGCGTCGCAGGGGGGCGGGTGCCCACCAGTTGCGCCGGCCCAGTAGCTCCATCAGCGCGGGCACGAGCAGGGCGCGAATGATCGTGGCGTCGATCAGTACGGCCAACGCCGTGCCCACGCCGCTCTCCTTGACGAAGATGATCTCGGAGGTGGCGAACGCCCCGATGGCGATGCTGAAGAGCAGGGCAGCCGCGGTCACGATTCGGCCGGTTCGCTCGATGCCGATCGCCACGGCCTCCTTATCGGAGGCCCCGTGGTCGCGAGCCTCCTTGATCCGCGAGAGCAGGAAGACGCCGTAGTCGGTCGACAGTCCGAAGGCGAGCGCGAAGAGCAGCACCGGCTGGGTCGTCTCGAGCGCGCCCTGGCTCGTGTAGTCGAGCACGCCCTCGAGTCGTCCGTCCTGAAAGATCAGGACGAGCAGCCCGAACGTGGCGCTCAGCGTGAGCACGTTCATGAGGAGCGCCTTCAGCGGCAGCACGAGCGACCCCGTCATCAGGAACAGGATGAGCATCGTCGCGACCACCACGATCAGGATCGCCAGGGGCAGGTGGTCCACGAGGCTGTCCTTCAGATCGATGAACTGCGCCCCCTGGCCCGTGACGAGCGTGGCCGCAGAAGCACGCTCGGCCCGCAGGTCCCGCACGAGTTGCTGGGTTGACTCGCTGAGCTCGGCCCTGCGGGGAAAGACCTCGATCAGCGACGTCTCCCTGTCGATGGCAACCGGTTCTGCGGCGCCTACCGCGCCGGGCAGCGCTCCGGCGCGGGTTGCGAAGTCGCTCACCGCGGAGTTCGGCGGTGAGTCCACGACCACGCCGATGCGGGTGGTTCGCCCTGGCGCGAAGTCCTTCTTGAGCGCCGTGTCCACCTGGCGACTGACGGCGCTCTCGGGCAGCACGGTGGCGTCCACCCATGTGAAGTTCATCCCGAGGGCCGGCAGGCCCACCGCGATCAGGACCGTCGCACTCACCACAGCCACGCGACCGGGGCGGGCCATGACGAAGCGGGAGAGCCGATACCAGACTCCCGACGCCGCAGGCCGGGCGTCCCTCTCTGCCCGGCGGCGCAGCCACCGCGGGGAGAGCGCGTTCACGCGCTCCCCGAGGAGCATCAGGACGGCGGGCAGCACCACGAGAGCCACGGTTGCGGCGATGACGGCCACCATGACGCCGCCGAGTCCCATCGAGTAGAGAAAGTTCTGCGGGAAGACGAGCAGAGAGGCCAAAGCTGCCGCCACGGTGAGTGAGCTGAAGAGCACCGTCCGCCCGGCCGTGGCCATGGTCCGCCGGAGCGCCTCCGCGCAAGGGCCTAGGACCATGATCTCCTCGCGGTATCGCGCCACCATGAACAGCGAGTAGTCGATCGCGAGCCCGAGCCCGAGCCCGGTGGTCAGGTTGAGGGCGTACAGCGAGATGTCGGTCGCGTGGTCGGCCGCCTTCAGGGCGGCGAAGGTGCCGAGGATCGCAAGGCCGCCGACCAGCAGCGGAAGCGCGGCGGCAACCATGCTCCGGAAGAAGAGGAGCGAGAGCACGAAGAGGATCGGGAACGCGAACATCTCCGCCCGCTTCAGATCCTTCTCGACCTGCTCGTTCACGTCGGCACTCGCGGCGGCGAACCCTCCGAGCTTCACGGTCGAGCCGTTGAGCTCCTCGCCGAGGCGCTCGGCCGCGTCCTGCTGCTCGCTGTCGGGCACCGCCTTGAGGTTCACCGCGATGAACTGCGAGCGGCCGTCCCTCGCGACCATCCCACGGTCGCGCGAGCGGTAGAAGGTCATGACGCGGCCGACCGTCGGGTCCCTTTCGATCCGTCGCGCGACGCGTTCGACAAGAGCTTGCGAGCGCCGGTCGCGCGGGCCCCCATCCGTCTTTACGAGGGCAATGAGCCCGGTTGCGGGGTCTAGGCCGGTTGCGGCCTCCAGGCGGTCGATCGCTCGGATGCTCTCCGTGCCGGGGTCATCCGCGCCGTAGGGGTTGAGCCTGTCGGCCACGCCGGCGCCGAGCGCTCCCGCGGTCACCGCTGCGAGTAACGCCACCGCCACCACGCGCCGGGGATGGCGGCTCGCGAGCCGTGCAAGCGCGTCGAACACCGTCAGCCTGCCGCACTGGAGTTCGAAGCCGGCCGGACGCGGGGGGTCAGGGCCCCGGCGTTCATCTCACGGCCGTGCGCGGATTCTCGATCGGGGTCAGACGCGCCTCGATCTGCTCTCGCTCGGCCTCGAAGCGAGGCGGCAGCACGAGCTTCTCGCCGAGGTGCTCGAGCGGCTCATCGGCGGTGAAGCCAGGCCCGAGCGTCGCGATCTCGAACAGCACCCCACTCGGCTCACGGAAGTAGATCGAGTAGAACCAGAACCGATCGATCACCTCGGTCGGCCGCGCTCCGCCCTTCACAACGCGGCGCCTCCACCCCTCGTGGTCGTCCATGGTGGAGGCCCACGCGATGTGGTGCACGGTGCCGCCGCCGGCGCGGCCTGGCCGCTCGGGGGGCGTGTCATAGGACCACAGCCCGCCACGCTGGTCGCCGCGGACCTCCCAGCCGTCGTCGCTCGGGACGAAGCCGAGCGCCTCCTCCAAAAGTCCGTAGCCGGCCTCGGGCGTCCCCGCGTATGCCCGCGCGCCATCGAAGCCCGCAAGCGCGAGATCCGCCGGCACATCGGGGTGGTCGGCTATCAGCGGGGAGTCCTCCGCGCTCGAGACCCCAAGCTCGTGCGCCAGGCCCTCGGGGTCCGCAAAGCGAAGGCCGCCCTCGACCCGCTCGCTGCTCACGCCGTGCCTCAACAGCCGGCGCTCCCAGAAGTCGATTGCCTCCGGTGAGCTCACGCGCCAGGCGATCCGGTGCACCATCCCGGCACCCGCCACCCCGGGCGCCGCCCCCGGATACTCGAAGAACGTCAGGTCCGCGCCGGGGGAGCCCGCTTCGTCTGCGTAGAAGAGGTGGTAGACCGTCGGATCGTCCTGGTTGACGGTCTTCTTGACGAGGCGCAGACCGAGGACGCCGGCATAGAAGTCGACGTTGCGCTGCGCGTTCCCGGTGATCGCCGTGATGTGGTGGATGCCTTCGAGCCTCATCATGCCTCCGTTGCCGGTTCCCGGGTAGGATCGCTTGCGGCGACAATATTACCTCTGAATATTTGTGTCAGCAATCACACGCATATCCCGGGCGAGCGGCGCCCAGCTCGACGCGGACGAGCTCGGGGCCTGGCGCGGCTTCCTGCGTGCGCACTCCAGGCTTACCCGTGAGCTTGACGCCGAGCTGGCCGCCGCGCACCGCATCCCGCTGAGCTCCTACGAGGTTCTCCTCTTCCTGGACGACGCCCCCGGCGGGCGCCTGCGGATGGCGCAACTCGCGGATTCGGTCCTGCTCAGCCCGAGCGGCCTGACACGGCTGGTGGACCGCCTCGAGAAGGCGGGTCTCGTCAAGCGCGAGAGCTGCCCGTCCGATGGCCGTGGCTTCGAGGCCGTGATCACCGACCACGGCCGAGCCGCATTCGCCGAGGCCCGACCAACCCATCTGTCCGGAGTGCGCCGGCGCTTTCTCGAGCACTTCTCGGACGAGGAGATGCGCACCATGAGCCGGTACTTCGAGAGGGTTCTGCGCGGACCGGCCGACGAAGCCCGTTGACAAGGATCAGGACAGCGGCGCGGCCACGGCCGTGCGGCTGCTGCGGCGGACCTCACGCAGCGCCCGCGCCAGCCGTCTGACTCCCTCCTCGAGGTCCTCGGGCTCCAGCAGTGAGAAGGACAGCCGGAAGCTGGTGCGCTGGGGGCGATCCACCGTGATCGCTCCGCCTGGCGTGAACGACACGCCGTGGCGCACGGCCTCGGAGTAGAACATGCGCTCCTCGACGGGCCGGTTGAGCGTGACCCACACGTGGTGACCCCCGTGCGGGACGTCTGCATGCACCTCGCCCTCCAGGTGCGTGGCGAGTGCGTCCATCAGCACGTCACGGCGCTCGCGATAGTAGGGAAGGCTCTCGTCGATGTTCCTGGCGTACGCGTTCGTGGCCAGGTAGCGCGCGGCGATGTGCTGAATCGGGGTCGACGTGTGGAAATCAGTTCCCTGCTTGAGCATCGTCATCCGCTCGAGCACGGGCCCCCGAGCGGCGATCCATCCGATTCTCAGGCCGCCGCCCACGACCTTGGACAGCGAGTTGACGTGCACCACGTGTCCCGGCGCCTGCCGGCGCAGCGCGTCGAGCTTCTTACCGTCGTAGCGCAGGTCGCCGTAGACGCCGTCCTCCAGTACGAAGAAGTTGCGCTCGAGGGCGAGCTGGGTCAGCCGTGAGCGTCGCTCGGGGGCGAGGTCGGTTCCGGTGGGGTTCTGGCACGCGGGCTGCAGGGCACAGAGCTTCACCTCGTGACGGGTGAGCACGTGCTCAAGCGCATCCACGTCGAAGCCGTTCTCGTCGACGGGGATGCCGATGACCCGGGCACCCGTCGAGCGCAGGGCCGCCAGCGTGCCCACGAAGGTCGGAGACTCCACCACCACGACGTCGCCGGGCTCCACGATGGCCCGAACCGCGACGTCGATCGCCTGCTGGCACCCGGAGGTCACGATGATCTCCTCGGGGCCCTCGGCAAAGCCACGCTTCTTGCCGCCCTCCGCGATCCGCTCGCGCAGCCCGAGCAGTCCCTCCGGGGTCGTGTAGGAGATCGCGTCCTTGCCCTCGTCGGCCCACATCTGAGCCGAGATCTCCGCGAGCTCATCCGTGGGGTGGAAGCGCGGGGAGGGGAACCCGGTGGCGAGGGAGATCATGCCTTCCTCGTGAGCGAGCCGGAATGCGTCGGAGAGAATCTCCTCCTGGTAGCTGGCCTGGCGGTCGGGCAGCACGTAGGACTGCCAGTCGTCTCCCTGCGCCTCGGCGGCGGCCGGCACGAGGGCGCGCACGAAGGTCCCCCGCCCGACCGTGGCCGTCACATAGCCCTCCTCGGCGAGCTTGCGGTAGACGCGCGCGGCCGTGAGGTGGTTGATCTCCGCATCCGCTGCCAGGGTCCTCGTGGGTGGAAGCTTCTCGCCCGGCGCAAGGTCCCCGTGCTCGATCGCCGCCGCGAACCGATCCACCAACTGCTGCGTCAGGGAGAGCTTGCCCTCACGCGCGAGGCCGGTCAAAGGAAACTTGTAGGACATTGTAGGTGCCACAGCCATTGATAATACTACTCAAATAAAGGCTCTACCGCAACTTGCACTAGTAAAGGGGGAAACAAATGTCGCGTTCAGGCCATACAATCAGCCGGGAGAATGGAGGGCACCTGATCGTGCGTGTGGCCGATGCCGCCGACGGGCAAACGCTCGCGCGCCTCGCCGCGCTCGACAGCGCCCCCGAGCTGGTCGGCCCCACACTGGTGGCCGAGATCGACGGGGAGGCCGCCGCGGCGCTGCCGATCGCGGGAGGATCCGCGGTGGCCGATCCCTTCCGTCACACCTCCGCCGCGGTCGAGCTGCTCGAACTGCGCGCGGCCCAGATTCGCGGACAAGCACGACGGGCTGCGCCACCGGCCTCCTACCGCGAACGGCTGCGGGCATTTATCAGGGTGCCGCGCACCGTCTCGCCCCGCTGACGCCTCACAGCTCGGCGGCGCGAAGAGGCGCGGCGTTATTCCCGCTCGGCCTCGACCCGACGCTCGGCCTCGGCCCGCTCCTCAAGCTTGCGCCGCAGGTAGTCCGCCTTCTCGGCTCTGCGCTCATGCTGATCGGTCTCGGGCTCGGTGACGGCCTCGTCCGCCTCTCGTCGTTCAGCGCTCTCGCGCCTGAGCTGGGAGAGGCGAAGCTCCTCGGTGGTGGGACTCTCATCCATGGGGCAAAGCGTACCTCCTCGCGAGGGCTCGTCCTGACCCGTGCCTGGCGGCCGCCTGTCAGCTCTCCGACGCGCCAGGGTCACCCTTGGCGCGCCGCTCGACGGCGTCGACCACGCCGTCCCCAAAGGCTCGCCGCAGAACCGGATCGTCGACCATGCCGCGCGCCCACTCGACCGCCTGCTCGGCGCCGGAGAGCTCCTCCACCTCGACGACCCGGAAGAGGGCGTAGAACACCGCCTCTGCCACGAGCTCCCGCTCTCTCTCGCTCTCCGGGCCGGCGATGCCTCGAGCTTACCCGCTGCGGAGGGGCGCAGAACGGCTCCCGGCATCACCGAGGGCCTCCACGATCACCGGCGGGCCGCTGCGAGGATCACCGGAAGGCCGCCGCGCGGGCTCAGCGTGGGCATCTGCCTGACGCTCAGCTCGTACCCGGGGGGCAGTTCCGGAGCGAACCGCTGCAGCAAGAGCGTTGAGACCACCTTCACCACGGTCTGCCCCAGCCGCTTCCCGATACAGATCCGGGAGCCCCCGCCGAAGGGCACATAGGCCCCCTTCGGCCGCCGCGCGCTGTTCTCGCGCGTGAAGCGCTCCGGCTTGAAATCACCCGGGTCCTCCCACACGTCGGGCAGCCGGTGCGAGGCCCAGGAGCAGTAGGCCACGTAAGCGCCCGCGGGCACCTCCTGGCCCTCGAATTCAAAGGCCTCGAGCGCCCGGCGCGGGCCGATCCAGGCCGGCGGGTAGAGCCGCAGCGTCTCGTCGATCGCCATCTCGAGCTCCGGGAGCTCGGCCCCCAGCTGCGCCACGGTCGGCGGCTCGCCACCCAGCACGCGTTCCTGCTCATCGCGCAGTCGGCTGAGGGCCGTCGGATTGCAGGCCAGCTCGTGCATGAGGAAGGTGATCGCCGAGGTCGAGGTGTCATGCCCGGCGAACAGCAGAGTGGTCACCTGGTCGCGGATCTCTCCGTCGGAGAGGCGCGAGCCATCCTCGTCACGGGCGGCGACAAGCATGCTGAGCACGTCCCGGCCGGGGCCGCCGTTCTGGCCGCGCCGGCGCCGGATCTCGTCGAGCACTATGGCGTCCAGCCTTCCGCGCGCAGTCTGCATCTTCTGCCACGGCGACCCCGGACCGCGCAGCAGCCAGAGGGTGAAGTCCCTGCCGTAGAAGGACAGCGCGCGCTCGAACTGGTGTGCCGCCTCACCCCCCCTCTTCGACTCGGCGGGGTCAAGGCCCAACAGCGTGCGCAGGGCGATCCGCATCGCGAGGCGCCGTGCCCACCCGTAGACGTCCACGACCATTCCCGGGTGCCATCCCGCAAGCGCTCGCTGGGTTTCCTCGACCATCGTGTCGAGCATCCCCTCGATTCGCTCGCGGTGAAAGGCGGGCATCATGATGCGCCGAGCGCGGTCGTGGTAGGGGCCGTCGGTGGTCAGAAGGGCGTCCCCCAACAGCGGCACGAGATCCTTGAAGGCACCCTCCCGCCAGCCGAAGTTCTCCGCATGAGAGACGGTCACGTAGTGGTTGGCAGCCGGCCCCAGCATGAACACCTGCTGGGCATGCACCACGCGCACGGTGAAGATCGGGCCGTACTGCTCGTACCAGCCCAGCAGCAGCGGCAGAGGGTCGTGGGACAGGCGGTGCGTACGACGCAGGCTGAAGCTGGTCGGCCCCGGTGGGTAGGCCCCCGCGCGGCGGGCGTCGGCGAGGTCCGCCAAGACGCGCGCCACCGGGTTGGAGGTGACCGGCGCGGGCGCCTGGGTGGGCTGAGGTGGGGTTCGCAAAAGGCGCCAGAGGGAGCCGCGACGGAGTCGAGTGTAGGGTTCGATCGATGCGTGGACGCGAGCCACAGCCCGCCCTGCGGTCCTAGGTCTACGTGGCCCGGGGCTCAGACCACCCGCCGGACGAGGAAGACGGGGGCATCCTGGCGGGGTTGCTGGCGCCGCTGCGCCTGCCCGAGCGCGTGATGAAGGCGCTCGACTCCCTGGCAGCCGCCTCGGAGCACCTGGGCCCGATGCGCGAGGACATCAAGCGCGTGCGCGAGCAGACCAAGCCGGTGGTCGATCTGCCACCGCTGGTGGAGCGCATCAGCGAGCAGGCCGAGCCGTTGGCCGAGCTGCTACCGGCGCTGGATCGTCTCGAGAAAGGGCTCGGAAAGCGCCTGGACCATGTCGAGGAGGCACTTGGAAAGCGGCTCGAAGCTCTCCATGAAGTCATCGTGGCGCTCGAGGGTGATGAGTCGCACCTGAACAAGACCGTAGGGGAGCTCGCGGCGGAGATCGTCGAGATGCACAAGACGATCACCGCCCTTCAGGACGACGTCCAGCGCGCGACCGACAGGCTGCCTGATCCGGATGCGCCTGGGCCGCTCGCCAAGGCGCGCGACGTCCTGACCGGCAGCGGGGACTGAGTGCCCGACTGCAAGAAGGCCCCCTCCCGCGCCCCGCGTAAACTGAGCCGATGAGATTCGGGGTTCTGGGAACGGGAGTGGTCGGTCAGACGCTCGGGGGGAAGCTCGTGAGCCTCGGCCATGAGGTGAAGATGGGGGCGCGCCAGGCCGGCAACGAGGTGGCGGTGGCCTGGGCGGAGGCCAACGGCGCCTCCGCCTCGGAGGGGTCATTTGCCGATGCCGCCGAGCACGGCGAGACCGTGATCAACGCAACGGCAGGGGCCGCATCGCTCGAGGCGCTTGCGGCTGCGGGGGCCGAGAACCTCTCGGGCAAGCTGCTCATCGACGTGGCCAATCCGCTCGACTTCTCCGGCGGGTTGCCGCCGGGGCTCACCGTCGGCAACACCGACAGCCTCGGCGAGCAGATTCAGCGGGCCTACCCCGAGGCGCGAGTGGTCAAGACGCTCAACACGATGGCTTCCGACTTGATGGTGGAGCCGAGCCTCGTACCGGGATCGCACACCGTCTTCGTCGCCGGTGACGACACCGCCGCCAAGGGCCAGGTCGCGGAGTTGCTCCAGGCCTTCGGCTGGCCGGCCGATGACATCCTCGACCTCGGGAGCCTCCAGGCGGCCCGCGGAACAGAGGCCTACGTGACGCTGTGGCTGCGGTTCTGGGCGTCCACCGGCACCCGCATGCTCAACGTCAAGGTCATCTCCGCCGCCGCTGAGCCCGGCTGAGCCTCAGGGGCCCGGCGCGAGGGTCTTGAACGAGATGCCCGCCCGCTCGAGGCGCGCGGTCAGCGGGTGGCCCATCGCCACCGCTGTGGTCGTCTGCCCGGAGGTCTCCGGCAGATCGTCATGGGCGAGGCATAGCGCGCACTCGGCCAGCATCTTGGAAGTCTCTCCGTAGCCGGGATCGCCACCGGAGACCTCGGTCTCCACCCGCCTTCCGCCGCCCTCCCCGCGGAAGCGCACCTTGAACCACCCCTTCTCGCGTTGCCGGGCCGATGGACCCTCGCCCGATTTCATACGACCGAGCAGCCAGTCGCGGGCGGGTGGCAGCTGGGCGAGCGCGAGGAGACCGCCCACCCCGCCTACGCCGGCGACGGCGGCAGGCAGGCGCTTGACCGCGGCGAAGTGCCCGTAGGTGAACTCGGGGCCGTAGCGTTCGAGCGCGCGCGCCGAGCGCAGCACGATCTGGGGGTCGATGGTCGGGAGCGGTAGCGCCCAGGCGCCGAGCCCGGAGTCGCGGTAGGGCAGCGCCTTGTTGCCGCGGACGATGCGGTCGGCGGGGCGCTGCTCGAGGCGCCTTCGCTGCGCGGCCACCCGGCTCATCCCACGCACCCGGGAGAAGCCGGTGATCGCCGAGCGAAGTGTGCCGGCCGAGAGCTTGCCCCCGGCGGTCACGAATCCGCGCAGGTCGATCGGCTCGCCCTCGGGGAGCTGTTCCACCGTGAAGAGGGCGCCGAGGTCGTGAGGGACGGAGTCAAAGCCGCAGGCGTGCACCATGCGCGCGCCGGTTTCCGTGGCCTCCCGGTGATGGTTCACGTACATCAGGTCCACGAACTCGGGCTCGCCGGTCAGGTCGGTGTAGTCCGTGCCGGCGGCGGCGCAAGCGGCCACGAGGGGCTCGCCGTAGGTGATGTAGGGACCGACCGTGGTGGTTACCACGCGCGTGCACTCCGCGACATCGCGCAGGGAGCCCACATCATCCACGTCGGCGTGAAGCAGCGGAAGCCCTGCCCGTGAGGGCTCGATCTCGGCAAGCCGCTCGCGCAGTCGCTCCAGTTTTTTTCGGTTGCGCCCCGCCAGCGCCCAGCGGCACTCGGGCGGGGCGTGGCGTGCGAGGTACTCCGCCGTCAGGCCGCCGGTGAACCCCGTGGCCCCGAACAGCACGATGTCGTAGAGCCGCGCTCCGGTTTCGACCACGCCCGGGAGACTACGGCCGTCGGCCGCCCCCCGTTCCCGCCGCCGCGTTTTGGCTCCGTGGGCGAGAAGGTGCATCGTGCGCTTGGCTGCGGCGATACCCTTGTACGTGCACATGGTTCCGACCAGCAGAGAGTTCGCGGAAGGCAGGCCGAAGGACAAGGGCGGGCCCCGGCGCCGCAGGGCCGTCTTCGAGGACGCGCTGGAGGTGATCCAGCGGACCTATGACGACCAGGGACTGACGGTCGACAGCCTTTCGAAAAGGCTCTTCGTCTCAAGGCGTCAGCTCCAGCGGGCCTTCACCGAGGCAGGCACGAGTGTGCAGGAGAGCCTCCACGCGGTTCGCATGGAGCGCGCCGCGGAGCTCCTCCACGATACCTCGATGCCGGTGGCCGAGATCGCACGAAGCGTTGGGTACCGGCATTCGGCCCAGTTCGCGAAGGCCTTCCGCCGCTACCACGGCGTGCCGCCGTCGCAGTGGCGCAGGCGGGCGGGCGGGAAGCACCGCTACGCCAAGGCGGGCTCGGCCGCCACGCGGCTCTCGGCGGCCTAAGGGCCCACTTGCGCGGACCCTAAGAGGCTCCGAAGCTCCCGACCGCGGTAGACAAGGCTTGGTTGTGGCGGCTACTTGAGACGCTCAGCGCGAAGAAACGCGGCGGCAACCCTGCTCGGACTGCGGCCATCCTCGTCGACCGCGGCGTTCATCTCGCGCATCGCGCGTGTGGTCAGGCGCCGGCTCACGGCATCGATCGCGGCTGCGAGCCGGCGCCCGTGCGTGCGCAAAGATCTCCGGCTGATCACGGGCGCGACATGCTGAGAGGCGAACAGGCCGCGGGAGTCCTTCAGCAGCACGTAGCCGCGGCCGGCGAGCTGACCGTCCGTGGTGGAGATCCTCGCCGCGTCGACCTCACCCTGCTCCAGCGCCCGGTACTGCTTGCCGATGGCCAGTGGCCTGGCCTTCAGGTTGTCGAGCCCGTAACGCTCGGCGAGTCCCACCAGCC
>JACCUO010000084.1 GCA_013811765.1 Thermoleophilaceae bacterium
TGACCGCGTCGTAGCTCTTGACCTTCGAGCCCTCGTTCCAGAGCGTCTTGAGCTCGTCGGTGGTCATGCAGTCGATCTTCGTGGCCTTGTTGGTCACCACGGCGATACCGTCGTTGGCCACCTGGACCTCTTTGTACTTGACCCCGTTCTTCTCACAGATCGGGACCTCCTCGTCGTCCTTGATAGGCCGCGAGGCGTCGGAGATGTCGGTCTCACCGGCGCAGAACTTCTCGAAGCCGCCGCCGGTGCCGGAGGTGCCGACCGAGACTTTCACGTTGGGGTTTTCCCCTCCGAACGCCTCTGCCGCCGCCTGGGCAAACGGGCCGACCGTGCTGGAGCCGTCGATCTTGATCGAGCCGGAGAGTTCGCCACCCCCGCCACCGGAGCTCTTGGAGTCCTTGTCGTCGTCGTCGCTGCCGCAGGCGGCGGCGCCCAGCGCGATGGCGCCGGCCGCGGCCAGTACGAGGAACTTCCTCATGCGATGTCTCCTTGGTTGGTCATTCGGTTGGCGCCGAGAGTCCCATGGCACGCGGGCCAGTCTGTTGCCGACTTGTCGCCCAAATGTGAAAGGAATGTGAAAGGGCGGGGGGAGGCTACCGCGATGTGCTGAGGACTCTCCCCCTCGGCTCGGCCTGGAAGCGGTAGCCAAAGCCGAAGTGGGTATGGATCAGGCGGCGCCCGGGAAGGGCGTCCTCGAGCTTCTGCCGCAGCTTTCCGATGTACACGTCCACGGAGCGGTCGGACTTGCGGTAGTGCTCGCCCCAGACGGTCCGGTAGAGCTCCTCGTGGCTGACGATCCTTCCGTTGCGCTCGACGAGCGCCGTCAGCAGATCCAGCTCCCGCGCGGTCAGGTTCAGCGGCCGGTCGCCGGCGATCGCGATGAACTCGTCGCGACGGATCTCCAGCTCGCCCGCCCGCAGGGGGCTCTGGGTCGTCGCGGCTTCCATCGGACGGTACGGTCGCACGTGGTGGTCGGCGGCCGGTTATGTGTGCGTGACCGGGGTGTGAAGAACCTGTAAAGGCGCGGTTGTCAGGTGGAGTTTGCCGTATGCTCGGCACAGGTGAACCTCGCCGATTCAGGACCAATCAGGCTCGCGATCCTCGACTCCGACTCCGGCTTCGTGAGCGTTCTCGTCAACCGGCTCGACGGAATCGGCTGGCAGTACCGCCGTCTCGAGGCCGCGCCGCGGGTGGAGGAGTTCGTGGCGATGCGCGTGAACGCGCTCGTCGTGGACCTGGCCCTGCTCGGACCGGGCGCCTGGGACTTCCTCGAGCGGCTGTGCGCCACCATCCCGGGACTTGGGGTGGTGGTCTGCACCGGGCGCTCCAGCGTCGCGCAGCGGGTGCGCGGGCTCCGGATGGGCGCCGACGACTGGGTGACCAAGCCGTGTCACCCCCAGGAGGTGCTCGCGCGCGTGGAGGCGGTGATCCGGCGGCGCAAGCGCGCGGGCGGGCGCGCCGACGAGTTGCCGGTGATCGCCGGAGAGCTCGAGATCCGCGCCGACCAGTTTCAGGCTTTCGCCTCGGGGCGCAGCGTCGATCTCACCCGCAAGGAGTTCGAGGTGCTCCAACTCCTTGCGCAGGCCGAGGGCAAGGTGCTCCAGCGCGAGGAGATCTACCAGCAGGGCTGGGGCTATGCCATGGCCCACGGGGACCGCTCCGTGGACGTCTTCATCCGCAAGGTGCGCCAGAAGCTGGAGGAGGCCTCCCCAGACTGGAAGTACCTCCACACGCACTTCGGCGTGGGCTACCGCTTCGATCCGGAGCCGCGGGCGGGGGCGGACCCGGGCGGCCAGGGTGGCGCTGGGAATACCCCGCGCGAGGAGCCGGCGCGGACCCCCGAAGGCGAGGCTGCGGCAGAGGACCGGCTCGACCCCGCCTTCGACGAGGCGCGCCCGAGCTACGCCTAGCCGCGCGGGCCGGGCTGCCTCAGGCCGGCAGGGTTGCCTCAGGCGGCGAGGTGGGCGCGCGGTGCGCTCGCACCGGCAGCCTCGGCGAGCGTGATGTTGTAGCCGTGGGCCAGCTGGGCGAGCGAACGTTCCCAGGTGCGGTTGGCGACCGCGCCGAGGGCGCCGGCCGAGAGCGCTTGCCGTTCCGCGGGGTCCTCGGCGAGGCGGGCAAGCGTCTCGGCAATCCGGTCTGGGTCGGGAGGCACGAGGTGGCCCGAGCGCCCATGCTCGATCAGCTCGGTCGGTCCGCCGGCGTTGACGGCGATCACCGGCAGTCCCGAGGCCTGGGCTTCGAGGATCACCTGGCCGAAGGTGTCGGTCTCAGAGCAGAAGAGGAACACATCGGCCGAGGCGTAGGTGGTAGCGAGCTCGATCCCCCGTTGCCAGCCCAAGAAGGTCGCCGTCTCCCCGAGGCGTTCGCGGAGGGCGCCTTCCTCCGGCCCGCCCCCGGCCAGCAGCAGGTGGAGGCCGGGCTGGCTCCGGCGGGCCTCGAGGAAGGCCTCCGAGAGCAGCTCCACGCCCTTCTCCTTGGTGAGGCGCCCCGCATAAAGGACGTTCACACGCCCGGGCGTGCCGGCCGGGGTCGGGAAGCGCCCGGGGTCGCGCCGGCCGGGGTTGAAGCGGGCGGTGTCGACCCCTCGGTCCCAGCGGCCGATGCGCTCACTCGGAAGCCCGAACGCCTCGAGCGTGGCGTCCGCGGAGGCGGAGGGGGTCAGCACGTGCCCACACTGGCCGTAGAAGGCTCCGAGCACCGCCGCCATCCCGGCCGCCAGGCGCCGGTCGCCGGTGCGCAGCGCGGCATAGGCGGCGAGCTCGGTGTGGTAGGAGCCGAGGATCGGCAGCCCCATCGCGCGCGCAACGAGCGCGGCCAGGATCCCGGCGGGCCCGGGGGAGCACAGGTGGACGAGGTCGTAGCGCCCCTCGGCGATCGCCTCGACCACCGCGGGGAGGGAGGGAACCCCGATCTTGAGTCCCTCGTAGAAGGGGATCTGGACCTCGGCGACCGCGCTGAGGCGCCGGTCCACATTCCGGTCGGTGCCGATCACCTCGACCTCGAAGCCCCCCACCCCGCGCTCCCGAATCTCCTCGATCGTGTGGGTCACTCCGTGCATGCCACCGACCGCATCTGCCACGAGTGCGACGCGCACCGGCTCCTGCTCGCGCGAGGTGAGCTTTGCGGTCTCGCGCCCCAGAAAGGCGGCGGCGGGCGCGTAGGGAACCGCCGCGGCGCACGCCTCGAACAGTCCGAGCCCGGCGCCGAGCAGATCGGCCTCCCCGCCGCGGCCCGCCTCGGCGAGCACTCGCTCGACCGCCTCGGCGAGCTTTCGCTCGTGGCAGCAACGCGCGCGGCGGAACAGGTCGGAGTGGGAGAACCCGTCGGCCTGCATGTAGGCGATCAAATCGCCCTCCGGCAGGTCGAGCTCCACCGCGTCGAGCCACGCGCGCAGGAGGGCGCGCGCATCTTCGGGACCGAGATCCCTGCCCACCGAGCCGATCCGGGCGTCGCCCTCCGCCATCACCCGCTCGACCATCCGCATCACCACAGCGGGGTCCGGCGCGGCGCTGCCGTTGCCGCGCCCGAGCGCGCGGACCCCGAGCGCCATGGCGCTGTGGGCCCACTTGGCGGCCGAGCCCTGCGCCCCGCGTGCCTCGGTACTCCCCTCGCGCATGTGCCCGAGGAACTCGCGCCAGTCTGCCGCCGGCGGCGTCTCGGTCCATGTGCGTCCGATGTCGATGCCGGCGTGGTCGTCGCTGCCGCCTGTGCCCGCCCCGCCGTGCGTGTCCACGTAGATCGCAGCCGGCAGGTTCAGCTCGCGGGCCCGCGAGCCG
>JACCUO010000092.1 GCA_013811765.1 Thermoleophilaceae bacterium
GCGTTGATCAGCCCCAGCGCCACCACCCCGGCGAGCTGTCCCGCCACGAGCGCCAGCCCGCTCATTGGGGTGAGCGCCAGACGGTCCAGAAATCCCGTCTCGATGTCACGCGCCAGGTCGCTGCCACCGTTTGAGACGGCGAAGATGCCCGTCTGGATGAACGGCACGGCGAGGGCGAAGGTCAGGTAGGAGTCGGTCGGAAAGCCGGGCAGGTTGGTGGCGGCGTCAAGGCCGGCCGCGTTGATCGCGAGGAGGAACAGCGGGAAGGTGATCGTCGGCACCATCTGCGCCGGCTGGCGCAGTGTGCGCATGATCGACCGTCTCCCCAGCTCGGCGACCTGGGTCCGGACGGAGGCGTTCAAGCCGCGGCGGCCTCCGCGGAACGGGGAGCCTCCGCATCGTCCTCCTCGTGCTCGCCCGAGCCCTCGAGCGTGCGGCCGGTCTTCGCCAGGAAGACGTCGTCGAGGGTGGGCGCGTGCAGCTGCAGGTGGGCGACCTCGATGTTCTCGCTGTCGAGCGCGCGCACCACACCGGCAAGCGAGGCGGCTCCGCCCTTGAGCCTTACCGCGATGCTCTCGTCGATCGCATGCGGGCACTCGCCGCCGCCGAAGCGCTCGAGCACGCGGGCCACATCGTCCCGGCGAGCCGGGTCCACCGGCACGGCCTCCACCCTGGGCTCGCCGATCTCCGCCTTCAGGGACTGCGGGGTGCCCTCGGCCACGAGCCGGCCGTGATCGATGATCCCGACACGGTTGGCGAGGGCGTCTGCCTCCTCGAGGTACTGGGTCGTGAGGAACACCGTGACCCCGTCGTCGCGAGCCAGCCGCCCGACCTCATCCCAGAGCGCGGTGCGGCTCTGAACGTCGAGGCCGGTCGTAGGCTCGTCCAGGAAGAGAATGCGCGGGTTATGCACGAGGGCGAGCGCCAGGTCGAGCCGCCGCTTCATGCCCCCCGAGTACCCCCCCACCTTGCGGTCGGCGGCATCTCCCAGGCCCACCCGTTCGATCAGGGTGTCCCCCCGCTTCCGGCGCTCGGCCTTGGGTAGGCCGTGGAGCGCTGTCTGAAGCCGCATGTGCTCGCGAGCGGTCAGGAACGGGTCGAGGGCGGCCTCCTGCAGCGCGGCGCCGATGTTCTCGCGCACCCGCGCGCCGTCCTCACGCACCTCGAAGCCGGCCACGCGCGCGGTACCGGCGTCGGGCGGCAGCAGGGTGGTGAGCATCAGGACCGTGGTCGACTTGCCCGCCCCGTTGGGGCCCAGGAAGCCGTAGATCTCCCCCGGCTCCACGTGCAGGTCGATGCCATCGACGGCCCGCGGTCCTTTCTTGAACTCCTTGACGAGCCCTTCCACTTCGATGCTTGCGGGATGCTCGTGGCTCATGCTCGGCAGGCTAGCTGCGCCGGGCCACGGGCCGGCGGCTGAGCCGCCCGTGCCGCCAACGACCTCAGGCCGGGGTGGCGCGCTGTCCGGCGGCCGGATCCACGAGCCGCCAGGGCGCCGCATCAGGACCATCGAGCGCGAGCGTCCAGTGCTCGATGAAGGTCGAGGCGGCTTCGCGGCTGCCCGAGAGCACCGCCGCGGTGTCGCGATCCTCCACGTAGCGTCGCCCGCCGAGCTCCACTGCGATCGTCATCGTGCTCGGCTCGGCCGCGGCGTCAAGCGCCTCGATGCGGATCTGCCTCACCCTCGGACCACGCACCACCAGGCGCGTCTTCATGGAGGCATCCCCGGGGTGCAGCAGCTCCCGGACGGCCTCCGGGCTGGCCACCGCCTCGAGCGGAGCGTCCTCGCCGTCGACCGCCTCGGCCCAGGCCTGCACCGCATGCCGAGCGGCGGCCTCCAGCACGTCGGGCGCGAAGCGCGGGTCGGCGAGGCTCAGGTCCAGGGCGGCGGCGCGGGCGTCGCCGTCGAAGTCGAGGTCGGCCACCTCTGCCGTGGTGAAGCCCTCCGGCAGCTTGTCGGCCACGGCCATCTCCACGAGCGCATCGTCGGCCACGCGCGAGTCAGACCATGGCGAGGCCACGATCTCCGAGTCGAGGTGGTGCAGCCCCTCGGCGGCCTGCTCTATCGACACGGCGATC
>JACCUO010000131.1 GCA_013811765.1 Thermoleophilaceae bacterium
CACGGCGCGCGGATGCCGCGGCGCGCGCCGCCTGGCCGGCGGTTGCGTTCCGGCGGCGGAGGAACTCGTCGGTGATCTGCCCCGCGGCGGTGTTGATGAACGTACCGGGCCCGAAGACGACCCGCGCGGGCTTCAGCCGGGCGAGCTCACGGCAGCCGGCGGGAAGCCGTCGCAGCCCCTCTTTCGGCACGTTGCCCGACAGGCACCCCTCGAGCCTGATCAGGCGCCCGAGATCCTCCGTGAGAACCGTCTTCTGAAGGTTGCCCTTCACGAGGATCACCACCGCCTCGTCGCCGAAGTCCTTCTTGAAGCGCTCCGTGGCACGGAAGGTGTCCGAGGAGCTCGAGACGAGTGTGTCCGTGGCCGCGCTCGCCTCGAGCTGCAGTGCGAGGGCCGTGCCCCCGACAGCCAGCACCGCGACCGCGCCGATCGCCACCAGCGGACGCCGCCCGACGGCACCCACGAACCGGCGGAACGTCTCGCCCTTCAACACGAGTTCAGCTTAGGGACCAGATCGCCGTGCCCACGCCGCCCGTGGCGTGGCGGTTTCTGATCGAGCCCTACTCCATCCCGAGCGGGCCGCGCGCCTCCCCCGCGAGGAATTGCCGGACGAACTGGTTCGGTGAGTCGAACAGCTCGCTGGCGGGGCCGGACTCCACGATCCTGCCCTTCCAGAGCACGGCGATGTAGTCCGCCACCCGTTTCGCCGACATGATGTCGTGCGTGATCACGACGTAGGCGCCGCCGTTCTCGGCGTGCACCTCCTGGATCAGCTCGCAGAGGAGGGCGGTGCGCACGGGGTCGAGGCCGGAGTCGGGCTCGTCGAACAGCACGATGTCGGGATCGAGCACGAGCGCGCGGGCGAAGCCGGCGCGCTTGCGCATGCCGCCGGAGAGCTCGTTGGGGAACTTGTCGAGCGCGCCCTGGAGGCCCACCTCGCGTAGCCGGCGCTGGCAGATCTCGTCGATCTCCTCGTCGCCCTTGTCCGTGTGCTGGCGGAGCGGGAAAGCCACGTTGTCGAGCACGTTCATCGATCCGAACAGCGCGCCGTCCTGGAAGAGCACCCCGAACTTCTTGCGCATCGCGAACAGCTCGTCGTCGACCATGTTGGGAACGGACTCGCCGTGCACGCGGACGTCCCCGCGATCCGGGTAGAGCAGCCCGACCATGTGCTTGATGCACACCGACTTCCCGGTGCCCGAGGGGCCGAGGATCATCGAGATCTGGTTATCGGGGATGCCGAGATTGAGCCCGTTCAGGATCGTGTTGCGGCCAAAGGACTTCTTCACGTCGATGAACTCGATCGCGTCGGTCGAGCCGTGGTCGCGCTCGAGCCCGGAGTGCCACTTGTAGGGCTCCTCGCCCTCGCGAGTCTGCTCGACGATGTTGTCCGGCACGTCGTCACCCGAGCGGTCGGGCCCGCGCTGGGGGGAGGGCTCGGACTCCCGCTCCGGGGGTGCGCCTTGGCCGGGTTCGGGAGCCCGGTGTGCGTCTCCGCCCGGCTCGTTCTGCCTGTCGTCTGCCACGTCTCTCTCCCTTTCCATAGGTCAACCGCCTATCGGCGCGCGCGGGTTGGAGCCCCAGAAGATCTGGGTACCCACCATCCCGATCAGGTGCACCATGACCGTGTTGAGCACCATTGACTTTGCGGTGGCGGTGCCGACTCCTACCGGCCCGCCGCTCGCGGTGTAGCCGTAGTAGCAGCCCACGAGCACGATGACGGTGGCCATCGCCATGCCCTTGATGAGCGAATATAAGAGGTCGGGCGGGTTCTGGAACATCCAGAAGATCAGGAAGAACCCACCCGAGGAAACCTCCCCGATCTGCTGCACCACAGCAAGGTAGGAGGCAAAGAAGCCGGCGCCCACGGCGGCGATGTACATGAACGGGAGCACGAGCCAGGCGGCCAGCAGGCGCGTCGAGCACAGGAAGGTGAGCGAGCTGATTCCCATCACCTCGAGCGCGTCGATCTCGTCAGAGATCCGCATCGCGCCGATCTCGGCGACCAGGCCGGTGCCGACCTTCGCGGACATCATGTAGCCAAAGGCGTAGGGCATGATCTCCCGCAGGTCACACCACGCCGAGAAGACCCCCGCGTAGGCGGGCGAGCCCACGGAGCGGTTGAAGTACGCACCCTCGATGCCACACGTCAAACCGAGGATGAAGGCGAGGCCCCAGATCACGATCGCCGAGCCGAGGATCAGGATGCCCGCCTGGCGCAGAGCCTCCCCGAAGAACTTCAGCACCCGCAGCGAGTAGACCTCGCCCATTACCTTCGCCATGAACTTCGTGATGTCGCCGACGGCGGATATCCACTCCCTCGGGCCCTCCCGCCAGCCGCGTCCCATTACTTGATCACCGAGATCTCAGGATGTGTGGCCAGCAGGGTCTGCGTGAAGACGTAGTTGAACGCGAAGATCCCGAGGAACGAGATCACCACGGCCTGGTTGACCGCCCGCCCGACCCCCTCCGCGCCGCCGGAGGCGGTCATCCCCTTGTAACAGGAGACGATCGCGATGATCGCCCCGAACAGGGTGCATTTGACGACCGACCCCCAGAGGTCCGTGGTCGACGCGTTGTTGAGCAGGGTGGAGAAGAATGGTCCGAGCGGAGCGTTGAACGTGAGCGTGGCGAGGACCCCACCGAAGATGCCGAAGATCAGCGCGTAGATGTTGAACAGGCCGGTCACGATCATCAGCGCGAGGAAGCGGGGCACGACGAGGTTCTTGATCGGGTCCACCCCGAGCACCTGGAGCGCATCGAGCTCCTCGCGGATCTTGCGTGCACCGAGGTCCGCCGTGATGGCCGTGCCGCCCACGCCGGCCAGGATGATGGCGGTCACGAAAGGGGCAAACTCCCGGATCGTGGCGAGCACGAAGAATCCCCCGAGCCGGTCGATGGCACCGAACAGGACCAGGAAGTTGCCCGCCTGCAGACCCGGCGCGCCGTAGCCGAAGGCGATCGTGGAAATCGTGAGCGGAAACCAGCACAGCCTCAGCGCGAACAGGAACTGCTGCACGAACTCCGTGCCGTAGGGAAACGGGGGCCTGATGGCGGACGAGAGCGTCTTGCCGGTCAGGATCATCATGTCGCCGACCTCTTCGAGGAGGTTCTTCGTCGGTAGGAAAGCTCGGTCGGCTACTGCACGAACCACTCGTCTCCCATCTCGCCGGGCAGGTGCGAAACGACGCGCCCCTCTCCGCTCAGAGCGTACGCCATCGCCGCTCCCGCCACCAGCGGCAACCGTCTCGCCGGCCCGCTTTCCCCTGCTATGTTCGGGCCGCTTTGCAGGTGAAGCCCGGATCCCTGGCACCAGCCTGCCTCTGCCTGCTCGCGCTGGGGTCCTGCGGCGGGGGAGAGCGCCAGGACTCAAACGAACCCGAGGGCGAATACAAGGTCCAGGTGGTCAGCGCCGAGTTCCCTTCGGACCAGAAGCTGGCGCGGCGTGCCGACCTCGAGATCACGGTTCGGAACACAGAGGCCTCGCGGTCCGTGCCCAACATCGCCGTCACGGTAAAGGGGTTCGACACGCGCCTGGAGAACCCCGGCCTGGCCGATCAGGGCCGCCCCGTGTTCGTGATCAACGGCGAGCCGAAGGAGATCGGGGGCTACCCCGAATCCAAGGAGAAGGCGCCCGGGGGCGGAGAGACCGTCTACAACGGCACCTGGGCCCTCGGTTCGCTCAAACCGGGCGCGCAGAAGACCTTCAAGTGGACGGTGACCGCGGTTCGCGCCGGCCCCTACCGGCTCTCCTACGAGGTCGCGGCAGGGCTGGATGGGAAGGCGAAGGCGGTCAGCACCGGCGGCCGTGCCCCCAAGGGCCTCTTCACGGGCACGGTCGACGGCGAGCCGCCGGACACCCGCGTCGGCGAGGACGGCCGGAGCGTCGAGGAGGGCGTGCGTTAGAAAAGCCCCCGACGGGGACACCCTCGACGCGATATGCACCCCTCACGTGCAGAAGGCGTCGATGGCGCTAATCGGCTGAGCGCCTCTCCTCGAAGCCTCCGCACTTTCCGACGGGGACGCGCGGGTACTTCGGATAGCGCCGATCGGTCTTCGCTCGCTCGCACATGGAGAAGCTGCTGCCCCGCGTGGTGCCGATCACCCGCTGATGGCGGCAGCGGTCGCAGAGGCCGGCTCGCAGAGGAGACGCGGCAGTCACGCTCCTACTTGATGAACAGCATCTCGGCGTATGTCGGGAGGGGCCAGAGGTCGTCGGCCACGATCCGCTCGAGCCGATCCGCCACCTCACGCACCTCGTCCATGGCCGCCAGCTGGTGGTCGCGCGCATGGATCGCGAGGTCGATGCCCTCGAGGCCGTCCGGGTGGATGTTGGCCTGCTCGAGCGCCTTGATCGCCGCGACGAACTCCTCCACCAGGCCACGCGTCTCGGCGGTGAGTACCTCGACTCCGGCGGCCTCGGTCA
>JACCUO010000149.1 GCA_013811765.1 Thermoleophilaceae bacterium
GAAGAAGGCAAATGGCGACAGCGGGCTCGAGAAGGCTCCGGGCCCGGGCAAGGAACAGGCCATCCAGGCAATCGAGCAGGGCGCCGGGGGCAAGTTGCCGGTCTACTACCCCACGGTGCGCCTGACCGGATCCACCTTCCCAGGCCCCGCGCGCGCCTACAGGATCAAGGCCTCCGACGGAAAGCTCCACAAGAGCTACCGGATGGTCATCAAGCGTGGCCTGTTAGGCGAGTACTACGGGATCCAGGGCACCACTTGGCAGGACCCGCCGATCCTCGAAAGCACTTCCGAGGAGCGAACGATCGGCAAGCGCAAGTTTGAGCTGCACTACGACGGTGACCGCGTGCGAATCGTGGCCTGGCGCACGCGCAAGGCCGTCTACTGGGTCTCCAACACGCTGCTTCAGTCACTCACCGAGGGGCAGATGCTGGGCATAGCCCGGTCGGCGCGGCTGCCCTAATACCCTCCCCTCCTTCGATGGCCCCGAAGGAACCAATAGGCGTGATCGGCGTGGGCTGGGTGGGCCTCTGCACGGCTGCCTGCTTCGCCGAGCTCGGCCACCCGGTCTTTGCCCGGGACATCCTGCCCGAGAAGGTGGAGTCGCTCGCGCGCGGGGAGGTTTCGATGCACGAGCCCGGTCTGCCGGAGCTGGTGCAGAAAAACACCGAGCGCCTGACCTTCACGACCGACATGCGCCACGTGCTCGACAACGCGCAGCTGCTGTTCTGCTGCGTGGACACCCCGCCGACCTACTCGGGCGACGCCGACCTTTCGCGAGTGGAGGCGGTGATCGCCGACCTGGGCGACTCCACGGACCACGCGATCGTGATGAAGAGCACCGTGCCGGTTGGCACGGGCCGCTCGATCAGCCGCCGCCGCGAGGAGCTCGGCTACGTCTCCAACCCGGAGTTCCTGAAGGAGGGCTCGGCGGTCGAGGACTTCATGGAGCCGGACCGGGTGGTCATCGGGGCAAATGACGGCTCCGAAGGGTTCGGGGATCGCGTCGCGACGCTCTACGAGCCGATCGGCGGGGAGATCGTCCGGACTGACGTGGCTAGTGCGGAGTTCATCAAACTGGCCTCGAACGCCTTCCTCGCGACGAAGATCTCGTTCATAAACGAGATTGCCAACGTGTGCGAGGAGCTTGGTGCGGACGTGAACGAGGTGGCGCGAGGGATGGGTCTAGACGACCGAATCGGCCCGAAGTTCCTTCGCGCCGGGATCGGGTGGGGGGGAAGTTGTTTCGGCAAGGATGTGCTCTCGTTGAAGCAGCTGGCCGGCAACACGGGCTACCACTTTCAGTTGCTCACGGCCGTCATGGAGGTCAACGAGCTTCAGAAGCGGCGGACCGTCGGCAAGCTGCAGAAGCACCTGGGTCAGCTGGTCGGCAAGCAGATCGCGCTGCTCGGCATCTCCTTCAAGCCGGATACCGACGACGTACGCGATGCCACGAGCCTCGTCCTGGCCGCTCGCCTCCACGGCGAGGGTGCCCACGTACGGGCTTACGACCCGGTCGCCGGCGATCGGGCCCGCGAGCTGCTCGTGGGCACGACGCTCGCCGGGTCCGCGCTCGAGGCGCTCGATGGCGCCGACGCCGCCGTGCTCGTCACCGAGTGGCCCGAGTTCGCCGAGCTCGACTGGGCCGGCGAGGTCAAGGCGCGAATGGCCACGCCACTGGTGGTCGACGGGCGCAACTTTCTGGACCGCGAGGGCCTGCGGGCCGCCGGCTTCACTTACGAGGGCATCGGCCGCTAGGTGGTCCTCTGATGCAGGCGCTGGTCCTCGCGGGAGGCGAGGGCACCAGGCTGAGGCCGCTCACCTATACGACGCCCAAGCCGGTGATGCCGCTCGCGGGACGGCCCTTCCTGTCGTTCATGCTCGACTGGCTGCGTGGCCACGGTGTGACGGGGGCGATTCTCTCGTGCGGGTTTCTCTCCGACGCCGTGCGCGAGGTCCTGGGCGACACCCATCAGGGAATGCGGCTGCACTACGTGACCGAGGAGGAGCCTCTGGGCACCGCCGGGCCCGTGCGCCTGGCGCTCGAGGGCGGCATCCTCGAGGAGCGTCTGCTGGTCCTGAACGGCGACGTCCTCACCGACCTCGACCTCACTGCCCAGCTCGCCCGGCACGCCGCCACCGGCGCCCGCGCCACCCTCGCCCTGATCGAGGTGGAGGACGTGTCGAGCTACGGCGTCGTGCCCACCGGCGCAGATGGTCGCGTGGAGGCGTTCCTCGAGAAGTCCGACGGTCCCGCCTCGACCAACCGCATCAACGCCGGGGCGTACGTGATCGAGCGCGAGGTCGTGGAGTCGATGATCCCCTCCGGAAGGGCGGTTTCCTTCGAGCGCGAGGTGTTCCCGGCGCTGGTGGGGGATGGGCTCCACGGCTACGAGGCATCCGGCTACTGGATCGACATCGGAGCGCCGGAGCGCTACCTCGAGGCCACCTACGACCTCCTCAGTGGGCGCCTAAAGTCCTCACTTCCTCCGCGCGACGAGACGGGTTCGCTGATCGGCACGGGCTGCCTCGTGAGCGGAGCGCACATCGGACCCCAGTCCGTGCTCGGAAGCCACTGCTCGGTGGGCAGCGACTCGACCCTCGAGCGCTCCGTGCTCCACGACCGCGTGCTCGTGGGAGCGGACTGCGTAATACGCGACAGCGTGCTGGCCGGCGGCGTGCGCGTGGGCGATGGCGCCCGTATCGAGCCCGGCGCCATGTTGGGCAGCGGCGCCAAGGTGGAGCCGGGCGCAGTGGTGGGCCTCGACGCCCGCGTGGCGCCCGGCGCGGTGGTGCAGGCCGGGGGCTCCCCGGCGTGATCGACGAGGTCCTCGCCCAGCCCCACCAGTTGGGAGACGCGCTGTGGCGGGTGGAGGCCGCGGGCATAGCCCAGCGTGACCTGCCGGGTGGGCTGCTCGCCTGCGGCATGGGAGGCTCGGCGATCGGCGGAGACCTCGCGGCGGCGGCGATCGGCTCGCGGGCTGCCCGTCCCGTTCGCACGGTGCGCGGCTACGCACCCGAGCCGTGGCTCACGCCGGACACACTCGTCCTGTGCGCGAGCTACTCCGGGCACACCGAGGAGACGCTGGCCTGCTTCGAGGCCGCCGGAGAGGCGAGCGCCGAGCGGGTGGTGCTCACCACCGGCGGACCGCTCGCCGCCCGCGCACGCGAGGAGGGGGTGCCGGTGATCGGCGTGCCCTCGGGGATGCAGCCGCGGGCTGCGGTGGTCTACATGGCGGTGGGCGCGCTCGAGTGCGCCGCCCTGTGCGCCGCCGCTCCGTCGCTCAGGGACGAGATCGAGGGAGCGGCACCGGTCCTCGAGGCGGTGGGCACCGACGGCCAATCCGAGAAGATCGCCGAGGTACTGCGTGACACGCTGCCGGTGGTGCACGGGGCGGAAGCCACCGCGGCCCCGGCCCGGCGGTGGAAGACCCAGCTGAACGAGAACGCCAAGGTGGCCGCCTTCGCCAGCGAGCTGCCGGAGGCAAACCACAACGAGATCGAGGGCTGGAGGTGGGCGCACGACCACGCTCCGATGTCCGCGGTGTTCCTGACCGCGGAGGGACATCACCCGCGTGTGGCCAGGCGGCTCGAGCTGACCGCGGGCCTGATCGAGGGCCAGGGCCTGCCCGTGGTCAGGGTGGCCGCGCCCGGCGAGAGCGCGGTCGCACGCGTCCTCTCGCTCGTGATGCTCGGCGACCTCGTGAGCGTGCGGCTGGCACAGCTTGGTGGCATCGATCCAGAGCCGGTGATCTACATCGAGGGGTTCAAGGACGCGCTGGGCTGAATCGGCCCACCCCAACCTTGACACAACCGTGGTAAGGTTGGCCGTTGGAAATGAACGGCCTGACGATCCAAGAGGCGGCCGCTACGACCGGCTGGTCGTCGCGGATGCTCCGCTACATCGAGCACGAGGGGCTGATCGCTCCCCGCCGCTCGAGCGCGGGCTACCGCCTCTACGGACCTGAGCAGCTGCAGCGACTGCGTACGCTGCGAGAGTTGCTGCAGGAGCACGAGATGAGCCTGGGCGACGCCGGCTTCGCGCTTCGCCTGAACCGCGAGAGCGATCTGAGAGACGCGGTTGAGGCGTGGTTCGAAGCCAGTCCGTCCAAGCCCGACGAGGTGCCCGCATCGGATTGGCTGCGCTGGGAGCAGGAAAAGCACCAGCGACTGCTGGCCGAGGCGGCCCGATGAAGATTTAAAGCATTCGGCATCCGTGCCAGCTCCTTCACACCCAGCACCACAACCTGACGAGAGGACACATTGAGCGCCACCGACACCACCACCCAGCAGGACTACAAGGTCGCCGACATCGGCCTGGCCGAGTTCGGCCGTAAGGAGATCCGTCTGGCCGAGCACGAGATGCCCGGCCTGATGCGCACGCGCGAGGAGTTCGCCGATTCGCAGCCGCTGAAGGGCGCGAAGATCATGGGCTCGCTGCACATGACGGTGCAGACCGCCGTGCTGATCGAGACCCTTACCGCACTCGGCGCCGAGGTGCGCTGGGTCTCCTGCAACATCTTCTCGACCCAGGACCACGCCGCCGCGGCCATCGCCGTCACCGGAGTGCCGGTGTTCGCCTGGAAGGGCGAGACGCTCGAGGAGTACTGGTGGTGCACCGAGCAGGCGCTCGCATGGCCCGGGGGAGAGGGTCCCAACATGATCCTCGACGACGGCGGGGACGCCACGCTGCTCGTCCACAAGGGTGTCGAGTTCGAGAAGGCCGGCGCCGTGCCGGACCCCGAGTCCGCCGATTCGGAGGAGTTCAAGATCATCCTGCGCAC
>JACCUO010000150.1 GCA_013811765.1 Thermoleophilaceae bacterium
AGGACAACGCCGCGGGCCTGTCCCACCGCGAAGGCGGTGCGCACGTTCTGCCCGAAGTAGAGCTCCTCTACTGCCACCGCGTCGGGGTTGTACTCGGCGATCAGCTCGCACACGCGGCCATGGATCCAGGCGAGACGGCGCTCAAGCGGCTCCGACGGCCCGGTCGAGATCACGCCGCCATCGAGCGCCGCGAGGCGCTGCCAGCGCGAGAGGACCACGCCGTAGCCGGTGTGCGCGGTGCCGGGATCGATGCCTAGGACAACCACCATGTGGGGAATTCTGCGTTTCGAGGCGGACGCCTGCCCGAGGTCTCCGCTCACCGATAGGAGACCTTCCCCCGGGGCGCCGCCGGGAATCCCGTACGCCGCGACCCGCCACGGGGCAGCCGGCATCAGGGGCGCAAGCCGGACAGCGTCACGGCGACGAGGCGGCGGACGGCGGCCTTCGACGGCAGGCCGTGCGCTGCCTTGAGGGCGTGCGCCGCGGCGTGACTCAGGCCGCGGCCACCCGCTCGAGCACCTCGGCGTCCACGTCGAAGTTCGCGTGGACCGCCTGCACATCGTCATGCTCCTCCAGCGCGTCGATCAACCTCATGAGGGTCCCGGCCTCGGCCTCCTCGACGCGCGCCCGGGTGGTGGGCCGCATCGCCAGCTCGGCCGACTCGAGCTCCACGCCGGCGGCTGCCAGCGCCTCGCGGACCGCCGCGAGATCGCCGGGCGCGGTGATCACCTCGAACACGTCGTCGTCGCGGATCACGTCCTCGGCGCCGGCGTCGATAGCGGGCATCAGATCGTCCTCGGAGTAGCGGCCGGCGTCGGCCAGGAGCTCGCCCTTCTTCTCGAAGATCCAGGCCACGGACCCTGGCTCTCCGAGATTGCCGCCGTGCCGGCTGAAGGCAAGGCGCACCTCTGACCCGGTGCGGTTGCGGTTGTCGGTGAGGGTTTCGACCAGCAGCGCCACCCCGCCCGGGCCGTAGCCCTCATAGGTCAAGGCCTCGAACGCGGCGGCGTCCTGGTCGGCGCCGCTGCCCTTTGCGATGGCCCGTTCGATGTTGTCCTTGGGCATGCTCGCGTCCCTGGCCTTCTGGACCGCGAGCGCGAGCGAAGGATTGCCCTCCGGGTCCCCCCCGCCCTCACGGGCGGCCACCTGGATTGCCCGCGTGAGCTTGGTGAAGAGCTTGCCGCGCTTGGCGTCGACGGCCTTTTTCTTGTGCTTGATCGAGGCCCACTTCGAGTGCCCGGACATAGCCCGAAGTCTACGCGGGCGATCGCAGGCGGGGCGGATTCGCCTCTTCCGAGGCATACAAACGGCCGCTCAGGGAAAGGAGTGCATGGCAACCACACGACTACCAGGGAGACTCACGACATGGCTTCGTCACTTATGGGCAAGATCTCGCAGTTCGCCCGCAGCGGGCAAGGACGCCGGCTGGCTGAGCGGGCGCAGGGCGTTGCCCGCGACCCCGCAACACGGCAGAAGATCACCGACGCGCGCCAGAAGCTGGCGGCCAGGCGCCGCGGGTCGGCGCCAGATGGTGAGACAGACCGTCCGTCCTCGCTGCCGCCGCGACCTTAGAAGGGCCGGGCGGGGTACCCTGCGCCGCCATGCGCAGGCTCGAAACCCGCCTCGAGGGTCCGGTGCTCGTCGAGCCGGTCGTCCACGGCGACCACCGCGGCTTCTTTCACGAGAGCTACCGGCGCGAGGCGTTCGAGGAGTTCGGCATCCTCGACGAGTTCGTTCAGGACAACCACTCCCGCTCCGGGCGGGGGATTGTGCGGGGGATGCATTTCCAGGTCGGCCGCGGGATGGCGAAGCTGGTGCGTTGCAGCGTCGGTGCGGTCGTGGACGTGGTGGTGGACCTGCGCGGGGGATCGCCCACCTTCGGTGAGTGGGAGGCCTTTCCGCTCAACGATGACAACTTGCACCAGCTCTACTGCCCCATCGGCTTTGCGCACGGGTTCGCCGTGGTCAGCGACTCTGCGGACGTCCTGTACAAGTGCAGCGCCTACTACGACGGCTCGATCGAGCGTGGCATCAAGTACGACGACCCCGACGTGGGGATCCGGTGGCCCGACATCGAGCTGATCCCCTCCGAACGCGATGCCAACGCTCCGCTGCTGCGCGAGGTCAAGGACGAGCTGCCGTTCACCTACCAGCCGTAGCCAGCCCCGCGCGATCCATGTAATCGGCGAGCGCCTCACGCCAGTCACGGAGAGCTCCCAGGCCGGCAGCAGGGCCTGCCTCGCTTCTAAGCACCCCGTTGAGCGGCCGTGAGGCACCTCCCGGAGGGATGCTGGTGCCGGTGGCCTCTACGGGCACATCAATGCCTGCGAGATCGACGATCGCCTCGGTGAACTCGTGCCAAGAGCAGCCCCCCGAGCTCGTGAGGTGCAACAGGCCCGTGACGCCTGCGTCGAGGGCGGCGATCAGGCCAATGGCCAGGTCCGCCGTGAAGGTGGGGCTCAGCCGCTGATCTGCCACTACCCGGAGCTCGCCCTGCTCGCGGGCGCGGGCGAGCATGCGGGTGACGAAGTTGCCCCCCTTGGAAGCCGATCCGTGCAGGCCATACAGACCTGCCGTGCGAACCACGAGCGCGCGGGAGCAATATGCGAGCGCGGCGTGCTCACCCGCGTGCTTGGTGATCGCGTAGACGCTGCGGGGGCACGGAAGGTCAGACTCCATGTAGGGGTCCTCGCGAACACCGTCGAAGACGTAGTTGGTGCTCAGGTGAACGAGCGCGGCGCCGGCGGCCT